>JARIBR010000147.1 GCA_029258695.1 Quadrisphaera sp. | reverse complement strand
TGCTCCTCGCCACCGAGCGGCTGAAGGTCATCGCCGCGGTCCACCCGTACTTCTGGCAGCCGACGGTGCTGGCGAAGTGGGCCGCGACCGCGCAGGAGCTCACCGGCGACCGGCTCTGCCTCAACGTGGTCTCCGGGTGGTTCAAGGCCGAGGCGGTGAGCCTGGGAGCGAGGTGGCTCGAGCACGACGAGCGCTACGCGCAGTCCGAGGAGTTCATCGACGTGCTCCGCGGGGCCTGGACCACCGACGGCTTCAGCTACCCGGGCAGCCACTTCGAGATCTCCGACCTCACGTTCCGCCCGCAGCCGCGCGTACAGCCGGAGATCTTCCAGGGCGGCAACTCCACCGCGGCCCGACACATGGCCGGGCGCGTCTCGGACTGGTACTTCATGAACGGCACCTCCTACGAGGGGGCCGCCGAGCAGGTGGCGCAGGTCGGCGGGTACGCCGCGGACGCCGGCCGGTGCGTCCGCTTCGGCCTCAACGGCTTCGCCGTGGTCCGCGACACCGAGGTCGAGGCGGTCGCCGTGATCGACGACATCGTCGACCACGCCGACGAGGAGAAGGTCAAGGGCTTCGGCGACGCGGTCCGCGAGGCGGGACGCTCTGCCACCGACGGCAAGGGCATGTGGGCCGACAGCGAGTTCAGGGACCTCGTCCAGTACAACGACGGGTTCCGCACCGGCCTCATCGGCACCCCCGAGCAGGTGGCCCGCCGCGCCGTCGCCTACCGCCTCGTGGGGGTGGACCTGCTGCTGCTGGGCTTCCTGCACGTGCAGGAGGACGTCATCTCCTTCGGCGAGCGCGTCATCCCGCTGGTGCGGGCGCTGGAGGAGGAGATCGCCGAGCTGTCCGACGAGGAGGCGGTCGACCACCTCGGCCTGCGCGACGAGCTGGCCGAGGCACGCGCCGCGGTCCTCGGGCAGCGGCGCGAGCCCGTCGCCGTCTGAGCCGCGGCGTCGGCGCCGGCGGGCGGCACGTCGGCGCCGGCGCCCGCGCCGGCCCCTCGAGCGCTGCCGTGGGGCATGATCGCTGCCGTGAGCGACGACGTGGCCGTGCGGGTCCGCGGGCTCCACAAGCACTACGGTCAGCGGCGCGCCGTGGACGGGGTCGACCTGGACGTCGTGCCCGGGGAGGTCTTCGCGCTGCTGGGCCCCAACGGCGCCGGCAAGACCACGACCGTGGAGGTCCTGGAGGGCTACCGCGCCCGCACCGCCGGCGAGGTCAGCGTGCTCGGGGCTGACCCGAGCCGTCCGACCCGCGCGTGGCGCGCCCGGCTCGGCATCGTCGCGCAGAACACCGCCGACCTCGCCGAGCTCACGGTGACCGAGCTGGTGCGCCACTTCTCCGGCCTCTACCCGCGGGGTCGCGACGCCGAGGAGGTCATCGCGCAGGTCGGCCTCGCCGACGACGCCGGCACCCGCGCGCGGGCGCTGTCCGGTGGCCGACGGCGCCGCCTCGACGTGGCGCTCGGCATCGTCGGCACCCCGGAGCTGCTCTTCCTCGACGAGCCCACCACGGGGTTCGACCCCGAGGCGCGCCGCGAGTTCTGGAAGCTGGTGCAGGTCCTCGCCGCCGACGGGACGACGATCCTGCTCACCACGCACTACCTCGACGAGGTGGAGGTCCTCGCCGACCGCCTCGCGGTCATCGCCTCCGGCCACATCGTCGCCACCGGCACCCCGCGCGACCTCGGCGGGCGCGACCGGGCCGTGGCCACGGTCAGCTGGCGCGACCCGGAGGCCCCCGGCGGCGTGCGCGCCGAGGACACCGACGCCCCGGCGGCGCTCGTCGGGCACCTGGCCGCGCGCTGCGGCGGTGAGCCGCCTGGGCTGACCATCAGCCGCCCCACCCTCGAGGACGCCTACCTCGAGCTCCTGGAGCGCGCGTGAGCCTCGTCGAGGAGCCGGCTGCGGGACCGGCCACCGGTCCGGCGAGCACGCCCGGCGCGCCGCCCCCGCCCCTGCCCGGGGTGCTGCGCACCTCGCTGGCCCGCACCGGCCTGGAGCTGCGCGAGTACTCCCGCTCGCGCGACGCGGTGATCTTCAACGTGCTCTTCCCCGTGCTGTTCCTGTTCATCTTCGGGTCCGTCTTCGACGGTGACGTGATCCCCGGCGTGCCGTTCGTGCAGTACTTCACCGCCGGCATGGCCGCGTCCGGGGTGCTGCTCGTGAGCTTCCAGGCGCTCGCGATCAACATCGCCGTGGAGCGGGACACCGGCACCCTGCGACGCCTGGAGGGCACGCCGATGCCGCGCTCGGCGTACTTCCTCGGCAAGGTCGGGCTCGTGGTGGTCACGGGCGTCGTCCAGCTCGTCGTGCTCCTCGCCTGCGCCCGCATCTTCTTCGACGTGCCGCTGCCGGCCACGGTCGGGGACTGGGCCACCTTCGGCTGGGTCGCGGTCCTGGGGATCGCGGCCGGGTCGCTGCTGGGGATCGCGTACTCCTCCGTGCCCTCGTCCGGGCGCAGCGCGCAGGCGGTCGTCGCGCCCGTCGTGCTGGTGCTGCAGTTCATCTCCGGGGTGTTCTTCGCGTTCCCCTCCCTGCCGTCCTGGATGCAGGACGTCGCGAGCCTGTTCCCCCTGAAGTGGCTGGCGCAGGGCTTCCGCTCCGCGATCCTCCCCGAGGCGATGGAGGTCGCGGAGGTCTCCGGTTCCTGGCAGCACGGGCAGACCGCCCTGTGGCTCGCGGGGTGGACGGTCGTGGGCCTCGTGCTGTGCGTGACGACGTTCCGGTGGCGCCGGCGCGGGGACCGATGAGGGTCCACGCCGCTCGTCGGCGCGGGCCGCCTGCTCCCGCGGTCAGCTCCTAGGCCGGCGGGCCGTACCTCTGCTGGGGCGGCCCGTAGCCCGCCTCGAGCGGTCCGGCCCTCTCCGCGTGCGCGCCGGGCGAGGCACCGAACCGGTTCGGGCCCTGCGTCCCGGGTTGCGCCCAGAAGATGACGAGCACGACGAAGCCGACGACGGGGACGACGGCGAGGAAGCACCACAGCCCGGACCGGTCGGTGTCGTGCAGGCGCCGCCACATCGCGGCGAGGGTCGGCAGGAGCAGCACCAGGCTCACGAGGGTCGCCACGAGGTAGAGCACCGCGAGCACCGAGCCCACGACGGGCACGGGTTCACCGTCGCGTCCGATGGCGACCGCCCCGACGAGGAGGGCGAGCACCGCCCCGACGAACGCCAGGTTGACCAGCTGCACGAAGAGGTAGAACCACCAGAACTCCGGCCGGCTGGCGCGGCCGCTGAACGTGGCGTAGCGGCGGAAGCACGTCGCGACCGCGGTGGTGAACGACACGGGCTCCTCCTGGTCCGCAGCGCGCGGGCGTCCACGACCGGCCCGGCGCCGATCTCGGAGGGCATCGTGCACCGCCGGCGGGACGGCAGGCGTGTCCCACGCGCGAAGATCACCCACGCGGGTGCACCGTCGGCGTTCCCCGGACGGACCAGTCCCGCCACGGTCAGCGATGCCATCGTCGCAGGTCAACGCACTCTGTCGGTGCGTGGGCAGCCGCCGTCGTGGTGCCAGGTCCACCACCTCATCACCGACGCGGCCGGCGGGCCGACGAGCGAGCGCGACGGCGCGCTGCTGTGCGGGTACCACTACCGCGTCGTCCACGCCCGCGGCTGGCGCGGCGAGCTCGACGGCGCCCGCGTGATCCGGTACCCACCCCGCTCGGAGGACCCGCAGGTCCCGCCACCGTGGACCACGAGGCTCGAGCGAGTGGTCCAGGGCTGGCGAGAACGCTGGACCGACCCCGCCCCACCCCGCGCCGCCCGAGAGACACGGGCAGCGCGGGGTGCCGAGCCCTCAGGACGCTCGAGCCTGGTGCGGCGTCACCGCTCCGCGGGCAGCCGGTCCTCCAGGTGACCGAAGCGGTGACGGGTGCGGCTGACGCTCTGCTCGCGCAGCACGGTCAGGCCCTCGATCCGCCCGGACGCCACCGGCTCCGCCGCGAGCAGGGAGACGCCGGCCGCCGCGGCAGCCTCCGCGAGCCCCTCGGACGTGCCCAGCAGACGCAGGCGCGACCCGCCGTCCCACCCGGCGCCGCCCACGGCGACCCGCCGGGCGGCGCTGGCGTCGTCCTCGACCATCACCGAGCTGGCCCCCGTGCGGGGGTCGTCGGGCAGCACCCGGGTCGGCGCCGTGCCGGGCGAGGTCTCCGCGCGGGCGTCGGAGGAGGTCGTCGCGACGTCGGTGAGCCCCGCGGCGCGGGCGATCTCCAGGAGGTCGTCCCGGCCGCGAGCCACCGAGGCGTGGACGGGCACCTCCGCGGTGGAGCCCACGGCGAGCACCCGAGCCAGCCCCACGGCGCTCGCGTCGTGACCGGCCCGCACGCTCAGCTCCGGCATCGAGCGGTAGCGGAAGACGTTGGACTCCGCGGCCAGGCCCGTCGGGTCGTGCTCGACCGAGAACTCCTCGCGCCAGGCCGCCGCGTCGGAGACCAGCGCGGCGCGCAACCACGCGAGCCCGGCCTCGTCCAGCAGGGGCGACACGGCGTCCAGCACGCCCTGGCCGGCCGGGGTGGGTCGCTCGGCGAGCGCGGCGAGCACCTCGACCGCGTCGTCGGCGTCGGCCCACGTGCCGAGCTGGCCCACGTAGTTCGGGCCACCGGCCTTCGCACCGGGACCGTGGACGGAGCGGCCCCAACCGCCGAAGGACTGGCGCTGGACGATCGCGCCGGTGATGTGCCGGTTGATGTACGCGCACCCCACGGCGGCCCGCTCGAGCCACGGGTCGATCTCGGCCTCCTCGAGGCTGTGGATGCCTCCGGTGAGCCCGTACCCCGAGGCTGCCTGCCAGTCGATCGCCTCGTCGAGGTCGGACGCGTGCATGATCCCCAGCACGGGGCCGAAGAACTCCGTGAGGTGGGTCGTGGAGCCCGGGCGCACGCCCTCCTTCACGCCCGGACGCCACAGGCGGCCCTCCTCGTCGAGGCGCTGGGGCTCCACGAGCCAGCTCTCACCCTCCTCCAGGGTGGTCAAGGCCTCGAGGAGCTTGCCCGAGGCCGGCTCGATGAGCGGCCCGACGGTGGTCGAGAGGTCCGTGCCGGGGCCGACCACCAGGTGGCTCACCGAGTCCACGAGCTGGCGGCGGAAGCGCGGGGAGCGTGCGACGGACCCGACGAGGATCCCGAGCGACGCCGCCGAGCACTTCTGGCCCGCGTGCCCGAACGCGGAGCGCACGAGGTCGGCGACGGCGAGGTCCACGTCGGCCGACGGCGTGACGACCAGCGCGTTCTTCCCCGAGGTCTCCGCCATCAGGCGCAGGTCCGGGCGCCAGGAGGTGAAGAGCCGGGCGGTGTCGGTGGCGCCGGTGAGCACGACGACGTCGACGTCCGGGTGGGTGACCAGGGCCTTGCCGGCCTCGTCCTCGTCGGTGCGCAGCAGCTGCAGCAGCCGCGCGGGCACCCCCTCCTCGGCCAGGGCGTCGGCGACGATCCCCAGCGCGATCTCGGCGCAGCGCACCACCTGCGGTGCGGGCTTGACGATCACCGCGGCTCCCGCGGCGAGCGCGGCCATCGCCCCGCCCAGCATGATGGCGACGGGGAAGTTCCACGGCGGGGTGACCACCACGACGCCCGCGGGGGTGAACCGCGCGCCGGGCACCTGCTCCAGCTCGAGGGCCCGGGTGGCGTAGTAGCGGGCGAAGTCGATGGCCTCGCTGATCTCCGGGTCGGCCTCGGCGACGGTCTTTCCCGCCTCGTGGACCATCACCGACAGCAGCGCGCCGCGGTGGGAGGCCAGGGCGTCGCCGACGGCGGTCAGCACGCGGGCCCGCTCGGCGGCGTCGGTCGCCGCCCACCCGCTCGCGGCCCTCGTGGCTGCGGTCACCGCGCGGTCGACCTCCGCCGGGTCCGTGACGACCTTCGTCGGGGCCGGGCCCGGGTCCCTGGCGATGGCCTCGCGGGCCCACGCGCGGTTGGCCGCGAGGGAGGGGTCGGTGTCCGGCTCGGGGACGAACGTCAGCGACGAGCCGTCCGGGGCGTTGCCCGCGGTCCCCTCGCCGCCGTCCCGGACGAACCCGGCGTCCTCCTCGAGCCCGTCGTCCTCGGCCTCGTCGCTGGCCTCGGCGGCGGCGCGCTCGGCGGCGGCGACGTCCTGGCGCCGGCGCGGACCGTCGAGGGGATCACCGCGGTCGGCGACGGACGCGCGGAACGCCGCCTCCTGCCCGGCCAGCGGGTCGTCGCCGTCGTCGAAGAGGGAGTACAGGAAGCCCTCGGGGGAGGCGTTCTCCTCCAGGCGCCGCACGAGGTAGGAGACGGCGACGTCGAAGTCGTCGACGTGGACCACCGGGGTGTAGAGCACCACGCCGCCGACGTCCTGGCCGATCGCGCGGGTCTGCGCCGGGGCCATGCCCTGCAGCGCCTCGACGTCCACGGCGCTCGCCACGCCGCGCGCCTGCGAGAGCAGGTGGGCGAGCGCCACGTGGAAGAGGTTGTGGCTGGCCACCCCGATGCGCACCGCGGCGGTGTTCTCCGGCGTCAGCGCCTGGTCGAGCAGGCGCACGTAGTTCGCGTCGACCTCGGGCTTGGAGGAGTAGGGAGCCTGCGGCCAGTGGTGCAGCTCGGCGTCGACGGCCTCCATCGCGAGGTTCGCGCCTTTCACCAGGCGCACCTTGACCCGGGCGCCGCCGCGCGCCACCCGGGCCTTGGCGGCCTCGGTGACGCGGCGCAGGGCGCCGGGGGAGTCGGGCAGGTAGGCCTGCAGGACGATCCCGATCTCCAGGTCCGCGATCTCCTCCAGCGCGCACAGCCGCTCGAAGAAGGCGACGGTGAGGTCGAGGTCCTTGTACTCCTCCATGTCGCAGTTGATGAACGCCGGCTTCTTCTTGCCCTGCGCGATGCGGTAGAGCGGCAGCAGGGCCTCGGTGAGCCGGTCCAGGCTGGCCTCGTGGTCCCAGGGGGCGAGCTGGGCGAGCATGGACGACGCCTTGACGGAGACGTAGTCGACGTCGCGGCGGCGCAGCAGCTCGGCGGTGCGCTCGCGGCGCCGGGCGGCCTCGTCCTCACCGAGCACCGCCTCGCCGAGGAGGTTGAGGTTCAGCTGCGAGCCCTGCGCGCGGGCCGCGGCCAGGCGCTTGGTCAGCGCGCGGTCGCCGGTGCCCGCGCCACCCACCTGGACGACGAGGTGCCCGACGAGCTGGCGCAGACGCACGCGGGAGGCCGGGACGACCACCTTCGGCATCTTCGGCGCGAGCACCCCGCCGGCGGCGACGAGCGCGCGGTCGACGGGCCCGAGGAAGGCCGGCATCGTGCCCTGGGCGAGGACGCGCAGCTCGCGGGCGGCGGCGGCGTCGTCCTCGGGGCGGGCGACCTTGTCCACGAAGCCGAGGGCGAAGTCCACCCCGGCCGGGTCGTGCACGAGGGAGGCCAGGCGCTCGGTGGCGGAGCGCTCCTTCGCGCTGACCCCCTCGCCGTCGCTGGTCGCCTCCCACCGGCGGGCCAGGGCGGCGGCGTCCTCGACGAGGGCGTCGACGTCGGCGCGGGGCGCGCCGTCGTGCCCGCCGGGAGGGCCGGAGGTGCTCTCGATGAGGAGCGAGTCGTCGGTGGGGGACGGCGAGCGAGCGTCGGTGGTCATAGCTCATCCAAACCCACCGGAGGCCATGGTGGCGACCGGGGGCACGGCCGGTGTGGTATCGGCCTCAGCCGGCGCCGGTGAACCCCAGCTGGCGCCACGCCTCCTGCACGGCGATCGCCGCGACGTTGGAGACGTTCATCGACCGCGCGCCGCCGATCATCGGCACGCGGACGCGCGCCGTGACGCGGGGGTGCGCCATGACCGCCTCCGGCAGCCCGGTCGACTCCCGGCCCAGGAGCAGCAGGTCGCCGTCCCGGTAGGCCACGTCGGTGTAGCGCGCGGCGGCGCGGGCGGTGAAGGCGAACACCCTCGCGCCCGGCAGCGCGTCGAGCAGCGCGTCGAGGTCGTCGTGGACGCGCAGGTGCGCGAGGTCGTGGTAGTCCAGCCCGGCCCGGCGCAGCTTCGCGTCCTCGAGGTCGAAGCCGAGCGGGCGCACGAGGTGGAGCATCGCCCCCGTCGTCGCGGCGATGCGGATGGCGTTGCCGGAGTTGCCGGGGATCTCCGGCTCGTGGATCGCCAGGTGGAGCACGCTCTGATCCTCGCAGGCCGCGTAGAGGTGGCACTGCGGTGATCGACATGGCGAAGGGGGTCGCCCGCTCAGCCCACAGGCGGGACAGTGGGTGGTGGCGCATCGCCGCCTGTCGTCCCCACCCGAGCAGAGGACCAGCACGTGAGCACTCGAACCCCCTCCCGACGACGGATCTCGACCTTGGCCATCACGCTCGCGGTGGCCGCCCCGCTGACCGCGTGCAGCGCGGGTGACCCGCCGGCGGCCGACACCACCACGGCGACGACCAGCGCTGACGGTGGGCTCGAGGTGACCGTCACCCAGAACCCGGACCAGGCCCTGGTCGCCCGCGTCGAGGTGAGCGCGCAGACACCGACGGGCGTCGAGCTGAGCGTCACCTCCGACGACACGGAGCCGCGGACGATCACCTCGGCGGACGCCGCGACGACGCACGACCTCACCGTGGTGGGGCTGCGGGCGGACACGGAGTACACCGTCGAGGCGTCGAGCACCGACGACGCGGCGCTCGAGCCGGTCTCGGGCTCGGTCGTCACCGGCGCCCTGCCGAGCAACGCCCCCAGCGCCGGGGTGGTCGAGGCCGCCGAGGGCGCGGCGACGGGGCCCGACGCGGGCATCACCTTCTTCGGTCTCACGGCCCCGGGCAGCTACGAGGACCCGACCGACCTGCCCGACGGACCGGTGTTCTGGGGCGTGGACCCGCAGGGCGAGGTCGTCTGGTACCTCGACAGCGACGAGACGACCAACCGCGCGCCGCTGATCCGTGACGGCGGCGACGGGACGCTGCTCGCCTTCTTCGAGGACACCGTCGACCGGGTCACCCTCGACGGCGAGGTCGTCGAGACCTACGACATGGGCGCGGTCGACGGGTGGCACCACGACGCGTTCCTCCTGCCCGGCGGCGGGATGCTGGCGCTGGGCGCGGAGACCCGCAAGATCGACGGCCGTGACGTCCACGGCGACGTCGTCGTCGAGCTGGACACCGATGGCGACGTCGTCTCGGAGTGGGCGCTGCTCGACCACCTCGACCCCACCCGGTTCCCCGGCGAGCTCTCCCAGGCGCTCGCGAGCGCCGGCGGGCTGGACTGGAGCCACTCGAACTCCGTCGTCCTCGACGAGGACACCGGTGAGGTGGTGGTCTCGGTGCGCTCCCAGGGATGGGTGGTCGCCTACGACCGGGAGTCCGGTGACCTGGCGTGGATCGCGGGTGACGACGCCGGGACCGCCCCGGGGTTCGACGCGCCCTTCCTCGAGCTGACGGAGGGCACCTGGACCTCCGGGCAGCACGCCGCGACGTTCACCGACGACGGCGAGCTGCTGGTCTACGACAACCGCAACGAGACCGGTGGCGCGCAGGAGAACAGCCGCGCGGTGGCCTACGAGCTCGACCGCGACGCGATGACGGCCCGGCAGTCCTTCGAGGCCGTCGACCCGAAGTACTCCGAGGCCCTCGGGGACGTCGACGAGGTGCCCAGCGGCCACGTCCTGTCCACCGCGGGCGGCGCGGGCAGTGACGAGACGGCGCGCCTCACCGAGGTCGACGAGAGCGGGGAGAGGCTGTGGGACCTCGCGGTGGCCGACACGAGGATCTACCGCTCCGAGCGGCTGCCGTGGTCCGAGGTCGACCGGGTCCCCTGACCCGGCCCCGTCCGGGAGAGGATGACCCGGTGCCGCTCAGCGCTTTCGACCTGTACTCGGTGGGCATCGGCCCCTCGTCCTCCCACACGGTGGGCCCGATGCGGGCCGGCGAGCAGTTCGTCGCCGAGCTGGCCGCGACCGGGCTGCTCGAGCGCGTCGACCGCGTCACGGTCGAGCTGTACGGCTCCCTGGCCGCGACAGGGCACGGCCACGGCACGCCCAAGGCGGTGATGCTGGGCCTCATGGGCGAGGACCCGGCCACCGTCGACGTCGAGCGCGCCGACCTCCAGGTCGCCGCCGTCCACGAGCACGGGCGCCTGCCCCTGGCCGGCGGTCCCGCGATCGCCTTCGACCCGGCGCGCGACGTGGTGCTGCACCGCCGGCGCCTGCCGGCGCACCCCAACGGCATGACGTTCACCGCGCGCGGCGCCGACGGCGCGGACCTGCTGGCGCGCACGTCCTACTCCATCGGTGGCGGGTTCGTCGTCGACGCCCGCGCCGCCGAGGACGACCCCGTCGTCGCGGACGCCGCCGGTGACGCCGTGCGCCTGGCCCACCCCTTCACCACCGGCGCCCAGCTGCTGGCGCGCTGCGAGCGCGGTGGTCTGCGCGTCAGCGACGTGATGCTCGCCAACGAGCAGTCGTGGCGCACCCCGGAGGAGATCCGCGCCGGCGCGCTGCACCTGTGGGACGTCATGAGGGAGTGCATCGACGCCGGCTGCCGCGGCGAGGGCGTGCTGCCCGGGGGCCTGGACGTGCCGCGCCGGGCGCCGGCGCTGCACGCCCGCCTGAGCGCGGCAGCCTCCGACGACGTCTTCGAGCAGATGTCGTGGGTCAACCTCTTCGCCCTGGCCGTCAACGAGCAGAACGCCGCCGGTGGGCGCGTGGTCACCGCACCCACGAACGGCGCGGCGGGCATCCTCCCGGCGGTGCTCATGTACTACGTGCGGTTCGTCCCCGGAGCCACCGACGAGAAGGTCGTGAGGTTCCTGCTCACCGCCGCCGCGATCGGCATCCTGTTCAAGGAGAACGCCTCGATCTCCGGGGCGGAGGTGGGCTGCCAGGGGGAGGTCGGCTCGGCGTGCTCCATGGCCGCCGGCGCGCTGTGCGAAGCCCTCGGCGGCACGCCGCGCCAGGTGGAGAACGCCGCGGAGATCGGCATCGAGCACAACCTGGGCCTGACCTGCGACCCGGTGGGCGGGCTGGTGCAGATCCCCTGCATCGAGCGCAACGCCATCGCCGCGGTGAAGGCGATCAACGCCGCGCGCCTCGCCCTGCACGGCGACGGCGGCCACGCGGTGAGCCTCGACGCGGCCATCGAGACCATGCGTCAGACCGGCGCCGACATGAAGCGCAAGTACAAGGAGACCTCCCTCGGGGGCCTCGCCGTCAACATCACGGAGTGCTGACGGCGGCGCGCCGTCTGGCCGGCGCGCTCACCCCGCGGTGCGCGGGATGCGCTCCTCCCACCGCCGCTCGAAGATCACCTCGCCGGCCTCGCGCACCACGAGGTGGTCGTCGGTGAGGAAGTGCTCCGCCTCGCACCGGATCTGCGAGCGGGTCACCACCTCGACGTCCCAGCCCAGCTCGGGCCGGCGCAGCCGCACCGTCCAGTCCGAGCGGGTCCGCGCGCTCAGCGGGTCGCCGTCGCGGATCCAGTACCGCTCGAGGACGTCCTCGTCGTAGACCAGCCCGTCGGGGTAGGTGCGGGTGCCGCCGTAGCGCGGGTCGACCTCCAGCAGCCACTCCCCGCGCGCCACGTCCCGCACCACGCGCCGCTCCGGGCGATCCTCCGGCGGGTCGCCGAAGAGGACCGGCAGGGGCGGGGCCTGCTCCGGCTCGTCGAAGGTGATCGGGGCTGCGTCGGCGTCGCCGCTCGCGTCGCGCACGGGCAGCTCGCACCAGCTGCGCGAGGTGTCGATGCCGAGCGTGACCGGCTCGGGGTGAGGCCACACCCACGGCCAGTACGCGCTGGACACCGCGAGCCGCACCCGGTGGCCGGGCGCGAACCGGTGCCCGACGCCCTTGAGCTCGAAGGACACGTCCTCGGTGGTTCCCGCCTCCCAGTCCACCGACCGCTCCCGCCCGTGGCGGCTGGTGAGGTTGAGCACCCCGACGGTGACGAGGGTGGAGGAGCCGTCGGGCGCGACGTCGCACAGCCGCGCGACCACGTGCCCGCGGGCCCGGTCGCACCGCAGCGAAGCGCCGACGCGGGCTCGTCCGAGGATCTCCAGCGGCTCGTCGAGCGGCGGGGAGTCGAAGCACACCGAGCGGCCGTCCTCCTCACGCTGGTCCGGGGGCAGGTCGGCCTCGTTGCCGTAGGGGAAGTACCGCCCGGCGTCGACGCCGGTGTGCTCGGGGGAGGCCACCGCGACCATCCCCTCGACCTCCGGGGCGGTGGTGCGCAGCCGCCCGGCCAGGCCCCACCGGGTGGGGGTGACCTCCGGGGCGGGCCACGCGCCGGCGCCGACCCAGCGGCCGGGGCGCTCCTCGTAGGTGGTCGCCGGGGGCACCGACTCGTTGACCCACGCCCGCAGCGCCGGGTCGGCCATCACCCCGGTGTCGACGTCCTTGAGCCAGTGGTCCCACCAGCGCAGGGTCTCCTGGAGGAAGCCGATCGCCGGGCCGGGCGGCAGGCCGATGTCCGGGTACTGGTGCGACCAGGGG
>JARIBR010000138.1 GCA_029258695.1 Quadrisphaera sp. | reverse complement strand
CGCGCTCGGTCTGCGGGTCGCTCGCGCCGCGGTGACGACCCGCGGCGCGCTGCCCCTGGCCCCCGAGCAGCGCCGCGCCGGGGTGCGGGTGGTCGAGCTGCGGTCCGCCACCAACCTGGCCGTCGGGGCGACGCACTGGTCGCTCGCCGAGCCCCTGCGGGCCCGCGGAGCCGACGTGGTCGCGGTGAGCGCGCCGGCCGACGCGCTGCCCGACCCCGCGGGGCTCGCCGCCGCCGGGGAGCGGGACCGCCGGACCCTGGTCCTGGCGGTGCGCGACGCCCGGCTGGTGCCCGAGCAGGCCGCCTGGGTGAGCAGCGTGCTCGCCGCCGCGCCGAGCGCGGTGCTGGTGTGCCTGGGGATGCCGCAGGACGCGGAGCTCGCGCCCGCGGGCGTCGCCGTCGTGGCCGCGCGCTCGGCGGCCGTGGTGAGCACCCGCGCCGCGGCCGAGGCCTTGTGGGGCTCCCGACGCCCCTGCTCGTGAGCGCGAGCGCGACGGTCGAACCGCTGCACGAGGTGCTCATGCCTCGACGAGTGAGGCCTCTGCCGCCGGGGCTAGCGTGAGCGTCGTGCCCAGCGACCCCCGCGAGACCACCACCCGCCTCACCGTCGGCGGCGACGCCCCCTACGACGTGCTGATCGGGCGCGGGCTGCTGGGGGAGATCGCCGCTCTGGTGGGCCAGCGCGCGGCGCGCGTGCTCGTCGTCCACCCGCGGGCGCTGCGCACCACCGGCGAGGCGGTGCGCACCGAGCTCGCCGACGCCGGCTACGAGGCGGTGGCCGCTGAGGTGCCCGACGGCGAGGACGCCAAGAACGCCCAGGTCGCGGCGTTCTGCTGGGGCGTGCTCGGGCAGGCCTCCTTCACCCGGACCGACGTGGTCGTCGGGGTCGGCGGCGGGGCCGTCACGGACCTCGCCGGCTTCGTCGCCGCCACCTGGCTGCGCGGGGTGCCGGTGGTGCAGGTGCCGACGACGCTGCTGGGCATGGTCGACGCCGCCGTCGGCGGGAAGACCGGGATCAACACCGCGGAGGGCAAGAACCTCGTGGGCGCCTTCCACCCGCCCGCAGGCGTGGTCGCCGACCTCGACACCCTCGCCACCCTGCCCCGGCACGACCTCGTCTCGGGGATGGCCGAGGTGGTCAAGTGCGGCTTCATCGCCGATCCCGGCATCCTCGACCTCGTCGAGGCCGACCCCGCCACCGCCACCGATCCCACGTCACCGGTGCTGCGCGAGCTCGTGGAGCGGGCGGTCGCCGTCAAGGCCGACGTCGTCGCGAGCGACCTCACGGAGTCCGGGCCGCGCGAGTTCCTCAACTACGGGCACACCCTGGCCCACGCCATCGAGCTCGTCGAGCGGTACTCCTGGCGCCACGGCGCCGCGGTGAGCGTCGGCATGGTCTTCGTCGCCGAGCTCGCGCAGCTCGCCGGGCGCCTCGACCCGGCGGTCGTCGACCGCCACCGCTCCGTCCTGGGCTCGTTGGGCCTGCCCCTGACCTACCGCGGCGACCGCTGGCCGCAGCTGCTCGAGGCGATGGGCCGCGACAAGAAGACGCGTGGTGATCTCCTGCGCTTCGTCGTCCTCGACGGGCTCGCGCGTCCCGGGCGCCTGGAGGGGCCGGACCCGTCGCTGCTCGTGGGGGCGTACGCGGAGATCAGCGCGGAGCGGTCGACGTCGCGGACGATCAGTCTCTGAGCGGACGGGTCTCCGCAGCCGGGGCTCACGGTGGTCGCTCGTCCGTGGGGCGTGACGGTGGGCCGCTGCGGCGCCTGAGCGCCGGCATTGACGCGGTTGGGGCCAGGCGACATCCTGGCGCGATGCTCGTCGTGATCTGCCAAGCCCTCGGGGGGTCGGCGCGCGGGGCGCTGGGTCCACCCGGGAGCGACGGTGTCGGCAGCGGCGCGGCCACCACCTCGACGCACGAGGACCCCCACGAGGTGGTGGCTCTGGCCCTGTCCGCGGTGCGCACCGGCGGGCTGGCCGTGGGGGTCGGGGCCGGTCACCGTCGCGCGGACGCCCTGGCGCTCCGGGCCGTCCGGGGCGCGCGCGCCGCGCCGTGGCGGGTCCAGGTGCGCGGGGAGGACGCGGCGGCCGGCGCCCACGCCGACGCGGTCCTGGCCGTGCTCGCCGACATCGCGCGCCGGCGCACGCAGCCCGGCTGGGACGTGGTGGACGCCCTGCGCGGCCGGCGGTCGCAGCGCGAGGCCGCCGCCGCGCTGGGCGTGACGCGGCAGGCCGTCAGCCAGCGCGCGCTGGCCGCCGGATGGCGTCACGAGCAGGCGCTGGCCCCGCTGGTCGCGGAGCTGCTCGTCGCCGCGCAGGGGGCCGCTCGCCCCGGCGTCTAGGATGACCCGTCGTGGCCACCACCAACGACCTCAAGAACGGCACCGTGCTGAACCTCGACGGGCAGCTGTGGACCGTCATCGACTTCCAGCACGTCAAGCCCGGCAAGGGCGGTGCCTTCGTGCGCACCAAGCTCAAGCAGGTGGTGGGCGGCAAGTCCGTCGACCGGACGTTCAACGCCGGCACGAAGGTGGACACGGCCACCGTCGACAAGCGCGACATGCAGTACCTCTACCACGACGGCGACGACTTCGTGTTCATGGACTCCTCCACCTACGACCAGCTGAACGTGCCCGCCAGCGCCGTCGGCGACGCGGCCAACTTCATGCTCGAGTCCGCCGACGTCACCGTGGCGATGCACGAGGGAACGCCGCTCTACGTCGAGCTGCCCGCCTCGGTGGTCCTGGAGATCACGCACACCGACCCGGGTCTGCAGGGCGACCGCTCCACCGGCGGCACGAAGCCGGCCACCGTGGAGACCGGCTACCAGATCAGCGTGCCGCTGTTCCTCGAGACCGGCACCAAGGTCAAGGTCGACACCCGCACCGGCGACTACCTGGGCCGCGTCAACTGAGGTGCCAGCACGCAGCCGCGCCCGCAAGCGGGCGCTCGACATCCTGTTCGAGGCCGAGGCCCGCGGGCTGGACCCGCTCACGCTGACCGGGGCACGCCTGGCCGACGGCGGGGCCGGGGCGCTGGCCGTGCCGGAGTTCACCGTCGCGCTCGTCGAGGGCGTCGTGGCCCACCAGGAGCGCATCGACGACCTGCTCACCGAGCACTCCCACGGCTGGACGCTCGCGCGGATGCCCGCGGTGGACCGCATCGTGCTGCGCATGGCGACCTACGAGCTGCTCTGGGACGACGACGTCCCCGACGCCGTGGCGCTGGCCGAGGCCGTGGCCTTGACGCAGCAGCTGTCCACCGACGAGTCGCCGACGTTCGTCAACGGCCTGCTCGGGCGCCTCCAGGAGCTGAAGCCCACGCTCGTCGACTGACTGGCCGGCCGCCTGGTCCGCGCCCTGGACGCAGGACGGTGCCCGGCCGCAGGATGTTGCACGCATTCGCAGAGTGCTGCGGGGCCGCAGGGTGTTGCACCAGTCACAGGACAGAGCCGACCTCGTGAGGCTGGTGCAGCATTCCTCCGCGGTGCAGCACTTTGTGGCTCGTGGCTCGTGGCTCGTGGCCACCGTGCGCCCACCCTCAGTGACGGATGGTCAGTGTGCTGGAGCACCGAGGGGCCCAGCATCACGATCTGGTCACCGATGCGCGCCAGGCCCGGCGCGATCTTGGCCTATCCCACCGAGGTCCCTATGCTGAAGATCAGCACCACGAAGTCCGCGCTCCAGGAGCGCTGACGAGCGCGGCGGAGGCACCTCCTCGATGACGGAGCCCCCCGCGCACCGGGCCGCACGTACCTGGCCCCGGTGGCGGGAGAGTCCCGCGCCACCGGCCCCGATCCTGCGGGCCGAGGAGAGGACGACGTGCCAGCAGTCTCAGCGAGCGGGCTCTACAAGATCTTCGGCAAGGACCCCCAGGGG
>JARIBR010000053.1 GCA_029258695.1 Quadrisphaera sp. | reverse complement strand
CTCCGGCCTCGCGCGTCGACCGGAGGGGCTGGCACCGTCGCGAGCGGCGGCCCTCGGCATCCCCGTGCTCACCGCGTGGTGCGGGGTCGTCGTCGTCGGCGGTGTCCGTCCCGGCGAGACCGTCCTCGTCACCGGGGTCACGGGCTCCGTGGGGCGGATGGCGGCGCAGGTCGCCGCATGGTCGGGGGCTCGGGTGATCGGGACGAGCCGCCACTCGAGCGAGGCCGTCCGGGGTGTCGAGACGATGCTCCAGGCCGGCTCGACCGACCTCGCGGAGGCCGTCGAGGAAGCCACGGGCGGCCACGGCGCCGACCTGGTGCTCGACACGGTCGGCGGAGAGCTCTTCGCGCCGGCGGTGAGCTCGCTGGCCAACCCGGGACGCCACGTCGCCATCGCCTCCTCCCCGCCCGAGGTGACGTTCCACCTGGCCGACCTCATCCACGGTCGACGCGTCCTGCTCCCCCTCGACACCCTGCAGCTCACGCACGAGGAGACGGCCCGGGCCCTCACCGAGGCGGGGCGGGGGTTCGACTCCGGCGACCTCGCAGCGCTCGACGTGGCGGAGTGGTCGTTCGACGAGGCCGACCAGGCGGTGGCCGCCCTCGCCTCGCCCCCCGAGGAGCGACGGGCCCAGCGACAGGTCGTGGTGCGGTGAAGACGGCATGGTGCGCTGAGAACAGCACGGTCCGCTGAGGACGGCATCACTCGCTGATCACGACGAAGGGGCCCGCCGTGAGCCGGCGCGCCCCTTCGTCGTGCGTGACGCTGGGGTGAGTGACGGGACTTGAACCCGCGACATCCGCGACCACAACGCGGCGCTCTACCAGCTGAGCTACACCCACCGTGCGCACGACGCCGGGGGCGTGCGTGCACGGCGATGCTACCCGGCCCGCCTCGCCGGCGAGCACCGTGTCCGGTCCTCCCGCCGGGCGGTCGACCGGGACGGGCGGCTCAGCCGGCGGTGGCCGCTGCGGCGGCGGCGCGGGCGGTCTCGGAGTCCGGCCCGGGGGCGGGCACGAAGACGGCCTGACGGTAGTACTTCAGCTCGACGATGGACTCCTTGATGTCCGCCAGCGCCCGGTGCCCGCCCGCCTTGGCCGGCGAGGCGTAGTAGGCCCGGGGGAACCAGCGCCTCGAGAGCTCCTTGATGGAGGAGACGTCGATGATCCGGTAGTGCAGGTGGGCGTCGAGGTCCGGCATGTCGCGCACGAGGAAGTTCTTGTCGGTCCCCACGGAGTTGCCGGCCAGCGGGGCCTTGCGCGGCTCCGGCACGTACTTCCGCACGTGGTCCAGGACGGCGCGCTGCGCCTGCTCCATGGACATGCCGTCCGCCAGCTCGTCGAGCAGGCCGGACGTGGTGTGCATCGTGCGCACCACGTCGTGCATCTGCTCCAGCGCCTCGTCGGGGGGCCGGATGACGACGTCGATGCCCTCGTCGAGGACGGTGAGGTCGGAGTCGGTGATGAGCGCCGCCACCTCGATGAGCGCATCAGCGCCGAGATCGAGACCGGTCATCTCGCAGTCCACCCAGACGATGCGGTCGGACGCTCCAGCAGCAGGCATGGGCGCGAGCATAGGTGGCGGCGCGCGAGCGCGCCGTGATGTCGCGGCGACGTCGGCCCCGGTGGCTACCCTCGCGGCCATGTCAGCCGGCGCGCCACCACCGGACCTGCGCTCGTCACCGGACCTGCGCTCGTCACCGGACCGGGGCTCGTCACCGGACCTCGGCGCATCGCCGGACCCGCGCGCGGGCCAGCGCGCCGCCGCGCCGCCGCCGCCGGCGACCCCGCTGCGCTCCCAGCGCCGGTCCACGCTGCGCCTGATCGCCGCCGTGGTCGCCGGGCTGCTGCTGCTGGGCGCCGGGAGCCTGACGCTGCTGGCCATCGGGCTGGAGACCGGGCTGGCCGGGTTCGCGCTCGGCGGAGCGCTCGCGGTCCTCCCGGCGACCGCCGTGGTCGCGGCGCTGCTGTGGCTCGACCGCTACGAGGCCGAGCCGGCGCTCTCCCTCGGCTTCGCGTTCGCGTGGGGCGCTGCGGTCGCGACCCTGGTGTCCCTGGTGGTCAACACCGGGGCGGACGTCGTCATCAGCCAGGTCGGCGGGCCACCCGACGCCACGGCGGTGGTGGTCGCCCCCCTGGTCGAGGAGAGCATGAAGGGGCTCGGCGTCCTCGTCGTGGTGCTGTGGCGTCGCCGCACCGTCGACGGGGTCGTGGACGGCATCGTCTACGCCGGGATGGTGGGCATCGGCTTCGCCTTCGTCGAGAACATCCTCTACCTGGGCGTGGCCTTCTCCGAGGAGGGCGCCGGCGCGCTGACCGCGACCTTCGTGGTCCGCTGCCTCTTCTCGCCCTTCGCCCACCCGCTGTTCACCGCCGCGACCGGCATCGGTCTCGGCCTGGCGGTCTCGCACCGCTCGTGGGCGCTGCGGCTGCTCGCGCCGCTGGCGGGCTGGTCCGTGGCCGTCCTCCTCCACGCCGCGTGGAACGGTGCGGCGTCCCTGGGGCCGGCGGGCCTGCTCGGCGGGTACGTGCTGGTGCAGGTGCCGATCTTCGCCGGCGCCGTCGTGTTCGCCGTCCTCGCCCGCCGTCGCGAGGGGCGGGTGCTGGCGCGCCACCTGCAGGCCTACGCCGGTGGTGGCTGGTTCACCCCCGCGGCGGTCACGTTGCTCTCCTCCCTGCACGAGGGGGCGCGCGCCCGCGACTGGGCCCGGCGCACGCTGGGGGAGGACGCCGGCGCGGCCATGGAGGCCTTCCAGGAGCGCGGCACCGAGCTCGCCTTCCTGCGCCGGCGCATGGTGGCCGGGATCGCGGAGCCCGACGCCGCCCAGGTCGAGCTGGCCACCCTCGCGACCATGTGGCACCTGCGGCCCCGGTTCCTGCCCCGGGTCGTCGAGCCCGGGGTGCCCCAGGGACCAGCGCTCGACCGCCAGGGCCCAGCACCCTCCGTCGGACCGCTCTCGGGCGCACCGGGTCGGCGCTGATCGTCGCTAGGGTTCGCCATGATGACGCCGTCGACGCCCACCCGCCGCCAGCTGTTCGGTCGCGGCTCGTACACGGACGCCCGTTTCGTGGCCGAGGTGCTGCGCGCCGAGACGGTCGGGGGGCTGCTGCTGCTCGCCGCCACCGTCGTCGCGCTCGTCTGGGTGAACACGCCGCTGGCGGACGCCTACGTCGCCCTGCGCGACTTCGAGCTCGGCCCGCGGGTCCTCTCCGCGCACCTCAGCGTGGCGGAGTGGACCGCCGACGGCCTGCTCGCGATCTTCTTCTTCGTCGCCGGTGAGCTGAGGGACCCTCGCCGCGCAGCCATGCCCGTCGCGGCCGCGGTCGGCGGCATGGCGGTGCCCGCGATCATCTACACGCTCTGGAACCTCGATACCGGCGGTGACGCGCTGCGCGGCTGGGCGATCCCCACCGCCACCGACATCGCCTTCGCCCTCGCGGTCCTCGCGGTGATCTCCACCCACCTGCCGACGGCGCTGCGCACCTTCCTGCTGACGCTCGCCGTGGTCGACGACCTGCTGGCGATCACCATCATCGCGATCTTCTACACCGAGGAGCTCGAGGTGGTCCCCCTCCTCCTGGCTCTCGTGCCGCTGGCGCTGTTCGGGCTCCTCGTCCAGCGACGGATCACCGCGTGGTGGCTGCTGCTCCCGCTGGCCCTGGCCGCGTGGCTGCTGGTGCACGCCTCCGGGGTCCACGCCACGGTCGCCGGGGTGCTGCTCGGCTTCACGGTGCCCGCGCTGACGAACCGCCGCGACGAGGAGCGGGTGGCTCGTCGTACCGCTCGAGACGAGGCAGCCGGGCACGACGCCGCCCACGCCGGCTCCCACGGGGTCCACAGCCTCGCCGAGCACCTGGAGCACGTGTGGCGGCCCGTCTCCTCCGGGGTCGCCGTCCCGCTGTTCGCGCTGTTCGCGGCCGGCGTCGCCATCGGCGGGGTCTCCGGGCTCGTGGAGTCCCTCAGCGACCCCGTCGCCCAGGGCATCGCCATCGCGCTGGTCGTCGGCAAGATCGTCGGGGTCCTCGGCGCGGCCGCGCTCGTCGCCCGCTTCACGCACGCCCGGCTGGCGGACGACCTGTCCTGGTGGGACGTCCTCGGGGTGTCGATGCTGGCGGGGATCGGGTTCACGGTCTCCCTGCTCATCGGTGAGCTGGCGTTCGGCCACGGCAGCGAGCAGGACGAGCACGTGAAGATCGGGGTGCTCGTCGGCTCGGTGACCGCGGCGCTGATCGCCACCGTGCTCCTGCGCGCGCGCAACCGGACCTACCGGCGGATCTGGGATACGGAGAAGGCCGACACCGTCGCGGAGCGCATCCCTGACGTCGACGAGGGCGACGCTCCGCAAGGGTGAGGGTGCCCGCAGCACCGGGCGAGCGTGACGACGTCCGCGCTGCCCCCCGTTACATCCGGACGTCCTCGACCGCACCGCCGTCGGGGCCTGGGGTGCGGTGCTCGGCCCACCACCGCTGGCGCGTGGCGTCGAGCCAGCGCACCACGGGTGTCGCGGTCGCCCCGTGGACCACCACGGAGAGAGCGACGGTGAACCCGACGGCGGACCACAGCGGCGGACCGGGGAGCTCGGCGTTCTCCAGGGCGTACGCGAGGTAGTACAGCGACCCGATCCCTCGGACGCCGAAGAAGGCGATGACGAAACGTTCACGCGGCCCGCCGGCGGTGCCGAGCAGGCTGAGCCACCCCACCACGGGGCGGATCACGAAGATCAACAGCACCCCGACGGCGGCGAGCCCCCAGCTGAGCTCCGCGAGCAGGCCGTCGGCGATGGCCACGCCGAGCAGGAGCACCAGCCAGGCGGTGAGCATGCGCTCGACCTGCTCGACGAAGCGGTGGGCGACCTGGTGGGCGCCGTGGGAGCGTTCGGACGAGCGGATCGCGCACGCGGCGACGAAGACGGCCACGAAGCCGTAGCCGGAGGCCAGCTGGGTGATCCCGTAGGCGAGGAAGGTGACCGCCAGGGCCGTGAAGCCGTCGAGCCCCTCGGACAGACGCAGCGAGCTCGCCCTCGCACGGAAGAACAGCCACCCGAGACCCCTGCCGAGGACCAGCCCGACGACGATGCCGACCACCACGCGCAGCACCACGTCGACGAGGAGCCACCCACCCAGCCAGGTGCCCCACCCGCCGGCGGTCGCCAGGGCGATGGCGAGGTAGACGGCGGGAAAGGCGGCCCCGTCGTTGAGCCCTGCCTCCGCGGTGATGGCGAAGCGCGCCTCGGCCTCCTGCGTGCGCTCGCTGGGCCCGCCGACCTGGACGTCCCCGGCCAGCACGGGATCGGTCGGGGCCATCACGGCCCCCAGCAGCACGGCGGCGGCCAGCGGGAGACCGCCGATCACGCTGCCGGTGACGGCGACCAGGGCGATCGTCAACGGCATGGCGATCGCGATCAGCCGCCAGGCGGACGCCCACTGTCGCCAGCCGACGGGACGGTCGATCGCCACACCCGTGCCCATGAGCGCGATGATCACCACCACCTCGGTGAGGTGCTCGACGAGCGGGCCGCGCTCGAGGGGGTCGACGTCGGGCAGGCCGGGGACGAGGCCGAGGCCCACGCCCAGGAGCAGGAACACCAGGGGGACGCTGAGGGAGCGGCCGTCGAGGAACCTGGGCAGCATCGCCGCCAGGAGGGCGCTGAACCCCGCCACGGTGAAGATGACGAAAGGGAGCACGGCGAGCATGCTCCCCCGCAGCGCGCCTGGTCGCTCGACCATCCGGTGAGACGTCTGTCTCATCGGCGCCCCCGGCGCCCCCGGCTGGATGCGAACCAGCGGCCAACGGATGAGACGTGTGTGGTGCTGGGCGCCCCCGGCTGGATTCGAACCAGCGGCCAACAGATTAGAA
>JARIBR010000015.1 GCA_029258695.1 Quadrisphaera sp. | reverse complement strand
GCTGCAGCCGGCGGCGCAGCCAGAACGGCGCGGGCGCGGCGGCGTCGATCCCGCGGACCACCCGGGTGGCGAAGCGGCTGCACCCGGGGCCGAGCCCGGCGCCGACCTCGTCGCCGGGGTGCTCGGCGAGCTCCACGGGCCAGCCGCCGCCGTCACCGGAGTCGGGGACGGGCACGTCCACCGGGTCCCGGAACGCCGAGGCGACGTCGAGCCGGGCCCCGTGGGCGTACTCGCGCCCCAGCCCGCGGACGCTGGTGCAGTACCCGCGGTCGGGGGTGACGTTGACCTCGACGACCTCCTCGTCGAGCCCGAGGAGCGCCTTGGCGTCCTGGCCCGGCACGAGCCCGGCGGTGCGGGCGGGACCGACCAGCTCGGAGAGCACGATGATCCCGTCGTGGTCCTCACCGAGCCCGATCTCGGCGGCGGAGGCCACCATGCCGTCCGAGACGTGCCCGTACGTCTTGCGCGCCGCGATGGCGAAGCCGCCGGGCAGCACGGCGCCGGGCAGGGCCACCACGACGTCGGCGCCCGCGACGATGTTCGGCGCCCCGCAGACGATGCCGCGGGGGGCGGGCGCGCCGGCGTCGTCGCTCTCGCCGACGTCCACCTGGCACCAGCGGATCGTCTTGCCGTTCTTCTGCGGCTCGGGGTCCGCGGAGAGCACCCGGCCCACCACGAGCGGCCCGGTGACCCCGCCGGTCTCCAGGCCCTCCTCCTCCAGGCCCACGCGCACCAGGGCCGCGGCGACCTGCTCGCCGGTGGAGCCCGGCGCCACGTCGACGACCTCGGACAGCCAGCTCATCGGGACCCGCATCAGAGCACTCCTCCCAGGGCGCGGCTGAAGCGCACGTCCCCCTCGACCATGTCGTGCATGTCGCCCACGCCGTCCCGGATCTGCAGGATGCGCTCGATGCCCCACCCGAAGGCGAACCCCCGGTAGACCTGGGGGTCGACGCCCACGGCGCGCAGCACCGCGGGGTTGACCATCCCGCAGCCGCCCACCTCCAGCCACCCGCTGCCCGAGCCGTCCGGGCGGGTGAACCACACGTCCATCTCCGCGCTCGGCTCGGTGAAGGGGAAGAAGGAGGGCCGCAGGCGCGTGCGGGTGCCCTGGCCCAGCAGCGAGGTCATGAGGTGGTCGAGCACCCCGCGCAGGTGCCCGAGGTGCAGGTCCGTGTCGATGGCGATGCCCTCCACCTGGTGGAAGACCGGGGTGTGGGTGTCGTCGAGCTCGTCGGTGCGGAAGACCCGGCCCGGGCACGCGACGTACAGCGGCACGCCGTGCTCCAGCAGCGCGCGCGTCTGCACCGGGGAGGTGTGGGTGCGCAGCACGAGGCCGTGCTCCGGCGGGTCGACGAAGAAGGTGTCCTGCATCTGGCGCGCGGGGTGGTCGCGGCCGAAGTTCAGGGCGTCGAAGTTGAACCACTCCGTCTCCACCTCCGGGCCCTGCGCGATGGTCCAGCCCATCTGCGCGAAGACGTCCGCGACCTCCTCCTGGAGCCGGGAGAGCGGGTGGCGCGCGCCGGCGGGCGTCCGCGTCGCGGGGAGGGTGACGTCCACCGCCTCCTCGACCAGCGCTCGCTCGTCGCGCTCGGCCTCCAGCTCGGCGGTGCGCCCGGCCAGCGCCCGCCCGACCTCGGCGCGCGCGGCGCCGAGGCGCTGGCCCACCTCGGAGCGACGCTCCGCGGCGAGGGTGCGGATGGCGCGGTTGCCCAGCGAGAGCGGCGAGCGGTCACCGGCGTGCGTCAGCCGCGCCACCTTGAGGGCGTCGAGGTCGCCGGCGGCGTCGAACGCGGCGAGGGCTGCAGCGACGGCGGCGTCAACCTCGGGCGCCTCCACGGCGGGCGCGGCGGCATCGTCACCGGGGTCGCCGGTGGGCTGGTTGCTGGGCTCGGGGCTGGGTGGGGTCTCGTCCGGCGCGGGCACGGCCCCGATGGTCGCAGACGGCCGGTGCCCGCGTGGTGGGCGAGGGTCAGTCGCGCGCCCACTCCGGCGTCCCGCTGGGCAGCTCGACGTGGAACGCCGCCCCACCGGCCGGTGAGCGCCCCACGCGGACGTGGCCGCCGTGGGCCTCGACGAGCCCGCGGACGACGTACAGGCCGAGCCCGGTGCCCCCGCGCCGCGCCCCGCGCCAGAACTTCGTGAAGACCATCGACATCTGGGACTCGTCGATGCCCTCGCCCTCGTCCTCGACGCTCAGGCGCACGCCGCTGCGCTCCTCGTCGGTCCCCCGCAGCCGCCCGCGCCGCTCGACCTGGGCGGCGAGGGTGATCGTGATCGTCCCCCCGCCGTGGCGCACGGCGTTGCCCACGAGGTTCGAGAGCACCTGCTCGACGCGGTCGGGGTCGGCCCACAGCTCCGGCAGGGGTTCGTCACCGGCCCCCGGGACCACGACGACGAACCGGGTCTCCTCCTCACCGGTGGCCACGAGCCGGCGGACCTGTCCGCGGACGGCCGCCTCGAGGTCGACGACCTGGCGGCGGACCTCCAGGCGTCCCGCGTCCATCCGGGAGATGTCGAGGAGCTCGCCGATGAGCCGGGTCACGCGGTCCGCGTCGGCCTCGACGGTGGCGAGCATGAGGCGCTTCTGGTCGTCGGTGAACCGGTCCCAGCGGCGCAGCAGCGTGGAGGTGAAGCCCTTGACCGACGTGAGCGGGGACCTCAGCTCGTGCGCCACGGTGGAGATGAGCCCGGCGTGGTCGTTCTCCGAGCGGCGCCGGGCCTGGGTGCTCCGCAGCTGGAGGACGACCGAGGTCACCGGCTGCGAACGGCCCGGGCGGACGTAGCGCGCGGTGACCATGACCTCCACCTCCCCCGGGAGGACCAGCAGCCGCTCGCGGTGCCCGGTGCGCACCGCCAGCCCGGTCCAGGGGGCGGTGAGATCCCACCAGTCACGCCCGGTGGTGTCGCGCAGCGGCAGCGCCTCGCGCACGTCGCGCCCGAGCAGCGCGTCGGCGTGCGCACCGACGATCGCGCTCGCCGCGGCGTTGACCACCGTGATGCGGGCGTGGGCGTCGGCGACGACGAGGCCGTCGGGCAGCTGGTCGGCGAGCTCGCCCCACCGGGGGCCGTCGGGCGCCGGGCTCGTCACCGGGCCGGCTCGGCCAGCTCGAACCACACCAGCTTTCCCGACGCGGTGTCACGGACCCCCCACCGTGTGGCGAGGAGGTCGACGATGAACAGCCCGCGGCCGTCCAGGGCGCCGTCGTCGCACGGCTGGAGCTGGGGGTGGCGAGAGTTGTCGTCACCCACCTCGACGCGCACGGAGCGCGCCGCCGCGTCGACGTGGCAGGTGAGCAGCACCTCGCTGCGTCCGTGGACCACGGCGTTGGTCACCAGCTCCGAGGTGACCAGCTGGACGTCCTCGCACGTCTCACCGTCCATGCCGCCGCTGCGGCACTCCGTCGCCACGGCCTCGCGGGCCAGGCCGGGAGCCGCCACGTCGCACGCGAGCAGCATCTCGTTCACCGCGCCACCCCTGCGGCGCTGCTCGGTGCGCGGCGGTGGGTGCGAGGGTCGCCGGGTGCGGAGGCCATCGCGCCAGTGTGACGCACCGGCCGCTCAGCGCTGACGGCCGTGCGCGCGGGGCGGGCGGTGGGCCCGGGCTGCGGCGTAGAGGCAGAGCGTGGCCGCGCACGCCAGGTTGAGGCTCTCCGCGGCGCCGTGCAGCGGGATCGCGACGACCGCGTCCGCCAGCTCGCGCTCGGCCCGGTTGAGCCCTCTGGCCTCGTTGCCGAACAGCCAGAGCGTGCTGGTCGTCAGGAGCCCTCGGCCGACCGCGGCCTCGTCGGCGAGGTCGTCGAGGTCGTGGTGCGGGGCGTCGGCGCTGGCGTCGGCAGCGAGCACCGTGAAGCCGGCGGACCTGGCACGGGCGACGACGTCGGGCAGCGGGGGGCCCTGCGTGAGGTGGAGGTGGAAGGTCGACCCGGCCGCCGAGCGCACGCACTTCGGCGAGAGCGCGTCCACGCTCCCCGCGGTGAGCACCACCGCGCCGGCGCCGGCCGCGTCGGCGCTGCGGATCACCGTGCCCGCGTTGCCGGGGTCCTGGGTCCCGACGAGGACGGCGACCTGGCGCGGTCGCTCGTCGTCGCTCGGCGCGATCGCCGTCTCCAGACCCACGGTGACGTCCTCGCACACGGCGATCACTCCCTGGGGGGTGGAGGCGTCGGCCACGGCGGCCAGCACGTCGTCGCTGGCGCGCCGGACGCTGACGCCGGCGGCCTCGGCGACCTCGAGGAGGGCGCCGTGGCGGGCTGCCGCGGCGGCGGTGACGAGCACCTCGCGCACCGGCCCGGGCAGGCCTGCTCGCGACCGGGTGAGCGCGCGCTCCAGCGCCTCGGCCACGGAGGGAGCCCCCTCGGCGAGGAAGACCCCGCTGCGGCGCCGGCCCGAGCGCGTGCCCAGGCGCGCGAGCGAGCGCACCCGGTCGGCCCGGGGGTTGTCCATGACGACGGCGCCGCCGTCCACGGAGGACGACGGCGCCGGCGACGGGGTCACGGGGCGACCCTCAGAGCTCGTCAGGGGTTCAGCGGGACGCCGGAGCGCTCGCTGCGGCGTCGAGGGTGGCGTCCGGGGGCACCGGCAGCGCGCCACGGGCGATCTCGACGATGGCGGCGAAGGCCTCGGGGTCGCTCACCGCGAGCTCGGCGAGCATGCGGCGGTCGACCTCGATCTCGGCGATCTTCAGGCCCTGGATGAAGCGGTTGTACGTCAGGCCGTGCGACCGGGCCGCAGCGTTGATCCGCTGGATCCACAGCCGGCGGAAGTCCCCCTTGCGGGCGCGCCGGTCACGGTAGGCGTAGACGAGGGAGTGGGTGACCTGCTCCTTGGCCTTGCGGTACAGCCGTGAGCGCTGGCCGCGGTATCCGCTGGCGCGCTCCAGGGTCGTGCGGCGCTTCTTCTGGGCGTTGACGGCCCTCTTGACGCGTGCCACGTGGTGCTCCTCGAGATGGTGGGTGGATGGAGTGCAGGTGCGCTCAGCGGCCGAGCATCTTCTTGACCCGCGCGACGTCCGCGGGCGCGATCTCGGTGTCCACCGCCAGGCGGCGCATGCGCCGCGACGTCTTGCTCTCGAGCAGGTGGCGCTGGTTGACGTGCTCTCGCATGATCTTGCCCGAACCGGTCACCTTGAAGCGCTTCTTGGCTCCGCTGTGGGTCTTCTGCTTCGGCATGGTGGCGCTCCTGGGTGGTGTCGGGGGGATCGTCGGTGGTGCGGGGGGCTGCTCAGGCCTCGGGGGCCTGCTCGGGTCCCTCGTCGGCAGCAGCAGCGTCGTCGCGCTTCTTCTTGGCCTCGGCCTTCGCGTCGGCCTTGCGCTTCAGCGGTCCGATGACCATGACCATGTTGCGGCCGTCCTGCTGCGGTGAAGACTCGACGGCGCCGAGCTCGGCGACGTCGGTCGCGAAGCGCTGGAGGAGGCGGTATCCCATCTCCGGGCGCGACTGCTCACGACCACGGAACATGATCATGACCTTGACCTTGTCACCACCCTCGAGGAAGCGCTCGGCCATCCCCTTCTTGGTGGAGTAGTCGTGCGGGTCGATCTTCAACCGCAGCCGGACGGTCTTCAGCACGGTGTTGGCCTGGTTCTTGCGCGCCTCGCGCGCCTTCATGGCGGCCTCGTACTTGTACTTGCCGTAGTCCATGAGCTTGCAGACCGGTGGCTTCGCCTGGGGGGCGACCTCGACGAGGTCGAGGTCGGCCTCCTGCGCCAGGCGCAGGGCGTCCTCGACGCGGACGATGCCCACCTGCTCGCCGTTCGGTCCGACGAGGCGGACGTCCGGGACGCGGATGCGGTCGTTGATGCGCGGTTCGCTGATGTGGAGCTCCTTCTGCGGCGTCGTCGGTGACCACCGCTGGAGAGGACCGCCCCCTCCGGCGAGCATCGCTCGCGGGGCCGCCCCCGGTACCCGACGCGCCGTGACGCGAGGGGACGCCGCCCGATCCCGCGACCAGCGCCGCGTGGTGGAGCGGTGACCGGGACCCGACGCCGTCCGTCCCTCGGAGCGAGGACCGGGGCGAGCGCGGGTGGGAGGCTGGCTCCGCTTGGTGCACCGGGCCTGGGTGGACGTGCGCGCGGACGCGCGCATCGGCACCAGGACCCGGTTGGTCGCTGCCTAGGGTAGCAGCGTGAGCGACACCACCGGGCAGACGCCCGACCAACCCCGCCCCGACGAACCCCGCCCCGATGACGCCGGCCGCGACGACGACGCCGCCGCGGCGCTGCGCGACATCGCCGAGGTCGCCGCCGTGGAGGTGGTCACCACGGCCGCGGTGCACCTCATGAGCGCTGCGGCGGTGAAGTGCGGGCTCGCCGAGGACGCCGAGGCGGGCGGCCACCGCGACCTCGGCGAGGCCCGCGTGCTGATCACCAGCCTCGCCGGCCTGGTCACCGCCGCCGCCCCCGAGATCGGCGACACCCACGCGCGGGCCCTGCGCGACGGGCTGCGCTCGCTGCAGCTGGCCTTCCGCGAGGCCTCCGAGCACCCGGACCCGATCGGCAAGGGCCCCGGTGAGCGGCTGACCGGACCGGTGTCCTGAGCCACGACGCACCCCCGCCGGCGCCGTGGCTCAGCCCGCTGCGGCGACGATCTCCAGCTCGAAGGAGTCCACCCGCTGGGCGATGACCTCGCTCGCGCCCAGGCTCGCGCTCACCGCGTCGGTGAGCTCTCGCAACCCGTCGCGGTCCAGCCCGGGACGCACCGCGAGGACCACGCGCACCTCGGCCCGGCGTCCGGCGCCGACCGAGGCCGAGACCACGCCGGGCCCGGCGCGCGCCGCAGCGCTCACCGCCGCCGCCGCCTCGGGGTCGCGCGGCGCCGGCACCCACGCCTGGCCGCGGGCCAGCGCCCACAGCGCCGGGCGCGGCAGCACCGCCGTGGTGGGCCCGGCGACGTCGAGGACCATGAGCTGACGCTCCTCCCCCACCGCGGAGAGCGCCGCACGCCGGGCGAGCGCCGGGACGGGGCGGGCGCCGGTGTCCCACCGGGTGAGGGCCTCGACGCAGGAGAACACCGGCAGCGCCTCGCGTCCGTCGGGGGCGCGCAGGACCGGCAGGGCCATGTCGGCGCCCGCGTCGCCGCTCGTCGCGTCCGCGTCCCCGTGCTCGCCGCTCACCGCGAGCACGGGGACGAACACGCGCGCCTCGAGGAGCGCCGCGTGCACCGCGGCCACGTCCAGGCTGTCGCCGCCCGCCGCGCCGAACGCCAGCGCTGCGGCGAGGTCGGCGCCGACCGAGCCGTCGTCCCCGGCGAAGGGGCTGGGGGTCAGCGTGCGACCGGCGAACGGGACGCCGGCGGAGTCCGAGCCACCCGGGCCCGGGGGGCCACCCGCACCGTGCGCGCCGTCGGCTCCGTCGGTGCTCACGGGCGGCCCGCGACGTCGAGGGCCTGGGGCAGGGTGAACGCCCCCGCGTACAGCGCCTTGCCCACGATCGCCCCCTCGACGCCGGCGGGGACCAGGGCCCGCAGCGCCTCGAGGTCCTCCAGGGTGGCCACGCCGCCCGAGGCGACGACGTGGGCGTCGGTGGCGTCGCAGACCTGCTCGAGCAGCTCGGTGTTGGGTCCGGTCAGCGTGCCGTCCCGGCGCACGTCGGTGACGACGTAGCGTGAGCACCCTGCGGCGTCGAGGCGGGCGAGCACGTCGAACAGCTCGCCGCCCTCGTGCGTCCACCCGCGCGCGGCCAGCGTGGTGCCGCGCACGTCCAGGCCCACGGCGACGAGGTCGCCGTGCTCGGCGAGCACCCGGGCCGTCCAGTCCGGACGCTCCAGGGCCGCGGTCCCGAGGTTGACGCGGGCGCACCCGGTGGCCAGCGCCGCGGCGAGGGACTCGTCGTCGCGGATGCCCCCGGAGAGCTCGACGTCGACGTCGAGGCGGCCCACCACCTCGGCCAGGAGGTCCGCGTTGCTCCCGCGCCCGAAGGCGGCGTCGAGGTCGACGAGGTGGACCCACCGGGCCCCGTCGTCCTGCCACGCGAGCGCGGCGTCCAGCGGGGCGCCGTAGGAGGTCTCGGAGCCGGCCTCGCCCTGGACGAGACGGACCGCCCGCCCGTCGGCCACGTCGACGGCGGGAAGCAGCTCCAGGGGCGGTCCGGCGTCGTGCGGCTCGTCAGCGTTCACGGCGGTCATCCTGCCCTGCCCTCGCTGCCTCACCCGAAGTAGTTCAGTCCCCCGGCGGCGACCATCGTCAGGGCCAGGGCGGCGAGGAGGACCTGGGCCCACGTCGGCGCGCCCTGGGCCCGGATGGAGAACACCCCCCCGACGCACATGAGGCCCACGAACATCAGCACGAACCACAGCGTGCTCACGGCCGCGTCACAGGGTCCGCACCCAGTTCTCCAGCAGCGCGGCGCCGGCGTCCCCGGACTTCTCGGGGTGGAACTGCGTGGCGGACAGCGGCCCGTTCTCCACCGCGGCGACGAACGGCTCGCCGTGGGTGGCCCACGTCACCTGCGGCGCCCGCGGGCCGTCGGCCTCGAGGGTCCAGGAGCGGACCCCGTAGGAGTGGACGAAGTAGAAGCGCTCGTCGGCGATGCCGTCGAACAGGGTGCTGCCGGGCGGCGCGTCGACGGTGTTCCAGCCCATGTGCGGCACCACCGGGGCCTGGAGCCTCTCGACCACCCCGGGCCACTCCCCCAGCCCGGTGCTGGTGCGCCCGTGCTCCACGCCGGAGTCGAACATCACCTGCATCCCGACGCACACGCCGAGCACCGGACGCCCTCCCGCGAGCCGGCGCCCGATGACCTCGCCGGCGCGCACGCCGGCCATCGCGCCCATGACGGCCTCGAAGGCTCCGACGCCGGGCACCACGAGCCCGTCGGCGTCCGCGGCGGCCCGCGGGTCCGCGCTGAGGCGCACCTGCGCGCCGACGCGCTCGAGGGCTCGGACCGCGGAGCGCACGTTGCCGGAGCCGTAGTCGTGGACGACGACGGAGGGTCGAGGTGGCATGGCACCAGGGTAGGAGCGGGCCCCGGTGCTCGCCCGACCCACCACTTCCCCGGGCCGTCAGGCCGAGGTCGCGGCAGGCTGGGCGCATGGACCTCCTGGTGCTCGGCGGCGGCGGATTCCTCGGCTACCACGCGGTCGCGCAGGCCCTGGTCGCCGGCCACCGCGTCACGACCTTCTCCCGCCACCGCGAACCGGTGATCGACGGCGTGGAGACCCTCGTCGGTGACCGCTCCGGTGATCTCAGCGCGCTGCGCGGCCGCGACTTCGACGCCGTGGTGGACACCACCTCCAACGCCGACGCCGTGCGCGCCACCGCGAGGCTGCTGCGCGGTCACGTCGGCGCCTACGGCTTCGTCTCGGGGATGAGCGTCTACGCCCCCGACGGCCCCGCGGTGCCGGACGAGAGCGCACCGCTGCGCCGCGCCGGGGCCGGCTACGACGACGACGTCCTGCAGGAGCGCTCGCTGGCCAAGCTCGCGTGCGAGGACGTCCTCGCAGGCGAGCTGGTGGGCACGGCGGTGACGATCGCCCGGGTGGGGATCATGACCGGCCCCCGCGACCCCTCCGACCGCTTCACGTGGTGGCCGGTGCGCGTCGCGCTGGCGCTCACCGGTCAGGCCGGCGCGGAGATCCTCGCCCCGGGCGACCCGGCACGCAGCGTCCAGCACTCCGACGCACGCGACATCGCCGGGTGGCTGGTCTCGATGCTGGAGCGCCGGCGCGCCGGGGTGTTCAACGCCGTGGGGCCCGGACGCGAGGAGCCGGTCGGCGAGGTCCTCGCCGCGTGCGCCCGGGCCGCGGGCGCCGGCCCCGGCGACGTCGAGTGGGTGTGGGCGGACGAGACGTTCACCACCGGCCAGCTGGCCGGCGTCACCGACGAGCAGCGCCCCCTGTGGTTCCCCGAGCCGCAGATCCCCCAGGCCGGCATCGACTCCTCCGCCGCGCTCGCGGAGGGCCTGCGGTTCCGGCCCGCCGAGCAGAGCGCCGCCGACGTCCTCGCGCAGGTGCGTGAGCAGGGACGCCTGCACGACCTGGCCGCCGGGTGGCCGGCGCAGCGCGAGCGCGCTCTCGTGGCCCGCTGGCGCGCGGTGTCCGGCGGCCCGCGGCATCAGTCCTGAGCGACCTCCTCCGGGACGACCTCGTCCGGCACCGTGTTCATCGGCACGCCCCGGCGCTCCAGCACCACGACGAAGACCCGGTAGAGCACCAGGCCGAGGGCCGCCACGAGGCTGAGGACCAGGAGCACGGACCCGTAGGACGACGCGGCGCCGGGCCCCGTCAGGCCGCCGAGCAGGTTCAGGTCCTGCTCCATGAGGGTGGCCGTGTAGGCGATCCCGATGGGGATCGCCACGTTGATGGTGAGGTTGTAGAAGCCGATGGAGATGCCGGACTGCGCCGAGGGCACGCGCATGACGGCGGTGGAGACCAGCGGCCCGTACATCAGCGCGAACGCCATGCCGAAGGCGACCATCGAGACGACGAAGATCCAGACCCCCGCCTCGACGAGCAGGGCCGGCACGAGCAGCGAGACGACGATGAGCACCAGCGCGGTGGTGATGGCCTGCTTCGAGGTGAGGTACCGGGCGATCCAGCCCGTCGCCGTCCCGACGGCGATCGCGGCGAGGTAGCCCGGCACGAGCAGCAGCGAGACACCGCTCAGCTCGTAGCCGTACACGTCGGAGATGAGGAACGGGAACATGAACTGGTAGCCCAGCTGCACCGAGTAGGTGACGAACACGACCACCAGCATCATCGTGTACTGGGCGTTGGCGAAGAAGGCGCTGGTGATCAGCGCGCCGTCGTGGGTCTTGACGTGCCAGACGAACAGCGCGAGGGCGACGACGATCACCGGCAGGTACCAGAGCGTGAAGTCCTGCATGAACAGGATGACGCCCGTGGCGAAGACGGCGACGAGGAACAGGCCGAACACGTCCAGCGTGCCGTCGCCGGTCTCCTCCGGCGGCACGGTCCGCAGCACCACGGGGATGGCCAGCAGGGCGAGGAGCGTCACGAGGAAGAACACCTGCCAGCCCACGTAGGTGGCGATGAACCCGCTGCCGACGGTGCCGATCAGCAGGGACAGCTGGAAGGCCGCCGTGCTGAACCCCAGGTACTTCTTCTGCTCGTCCCCGGTGAAGTGCTTGGTGACGTAGATGACGAAGAGCGTCTCGGCCGCGGCGAGACCGGCCGTCTGGACGATGCGCCCCACGAGGATCATCGCGAAGCTGGCCTGGAACACGAAGCCGATGATGGAGCCGACCGACAGGAGGACGATCGCGAAGATCATCAGCCTGCGGATGGTGATCGTGTCGGCGAGCGCGGAGTAGACGACGGCCCCGATACCGATGATGACGCCGGCCAGCGTCGCCTGCAGGCTCACCTCGGTGATCGGCAGGTTGAGGTCCTCCGAGATCGGCAGCGACATGAACTTGAAGCCGTTGTCGATGACGAGGGAGAACACGAACATGATGAGCAGGATCGGGACGGCCCGCCGGGGGTCCAGCGCGCGGGCCGTCGTCGCTGGCGTCTCCGCGGTGCTCATCCGGCGAGCTCCAGCGCGATCTCGATCATCGTGGTGAACGCGCTCTGCCGCTCCTGGGGCGTGGTCTGGGCGTGCGTGATGAGGTGGTCGCTCACCGTGAAGATCGCGAGCGCGTCCACCCCGGCGGCGGCAGCGTTGGCGAACAGCCCGGCCGCCTCCATCTCCACGGCGAGGATCCCCATCTTCGCCCACCGCTCCGAGACGCTGGGGTCGGCGTTGTAGAAGACGTCGGAGGACAGGACGTTCCCCACGTGGGTGTGCTGGCCGCGCTCGTCAGCGGCCCGCTTGGCGCGTTCCAGGAGGCGGTAGGACGACAGGGGGGCCCACTGGCCGGGGAGGTCGAACTGCTCCAGGTAGCTCGAATCGGTGGAGGCACCCTGCGCGATGACGACGTCGTAGAGGTCCATGTGCTCCTGCATGGCGCCGCAGCTGCCCACGCGGATGAGGTTCTTGACGCCGAAGTGGTGGATGAGCTCGTAGCTGTAGAGGGAGATGGACGGGATGCCCATGCCGGTGCCCATGACGGAGACCGGCTTCCCCCGGTAGGTGCCGGTGTAGCCGAGCATGTTGCGGACCTCGTTGAAGCGGCGGGCGTCGTCGAGGTAGGTCTCGGCGATGAACTTCGCGCGCAGGGGGTCTCCGGGCAGCAGGATCGTCTCGGCGATGTCGACGCCCTGGGGATCGATGTGCGGGGTGCTGGTGGTGGTCATGGTGACTCCTTCGGACGGTCGACAGGTCAGGTCAGAGGGGCAGGACGGCCTTGAGGTCGGCGGCGATCTGCTCGAGGCGCTGCGCCGCGGCGGCCCGGGGCACCTCGTCGTCCTCGACGTCGAGGACGACCTCGAGGTAGCACTTGAGCTTCGGCTCGGTGCCCGACGGGCGGATGATGACGCGGTCGCCGGCGCGGGTCACGTAGCGAAGGCCGTCCGTGGGCGGCAGCCCGTCGGCGCCGTCGGCCAGGTCGACGCTCTGCACCACCGGCGAGCCGGCGAGCGTGTCGATGCCGCTCCGGCGCAGCCCTGCCATCGCGGCCGCGATGACGGCGGGGTCGTCCACGCGGAACGTCAGCGGCGCGGTCGCGTGCAGGCCGTGGGTGCGCGCCAGGTCGTCGAGGGCGTCCTCCACCGTCCTGCCCTGCTCCGCGAGCTCCTCCACGAGGGAGACGGCGTGGGTCATCGCCCCGATGCCGTCCTTGTCGCGGACCGCCTCGGGGTCGGTGCAGTAGCCGATCGCCTCCTCGTAGCCGAAGCGCAGGCCCGGGGTGCGGGCGATCCACTTGAACCCGGTCAGCGTGCTCACGCCCCGCAGGCCGTGGTGCTCGGCGATGCGGGCGAGCAGCCGGCTGGAGACGATCGAGCACGCCAGCGCGTCCCCGGAGCGCGTGTCGTCCGCGGCGGCCTGCTCCCCGAGCAGGGCGCCGATCTCGTCGCCGGTCAGCTGGCGCCACCCGCCGGCCCGCAGGGGGACGGCGAGCGAGCAGCGGTCGGCGTCCGGGTCCAGGGCCACGACGAGGTCGGCGGAGACGTCCGCGGCCAGGGCGAGCGCGAGGTCGATCGCCCCCGGCTCCTCGGGGTTGGGGAACGCGACGGTGGGGAAGTCGGGGTCCGGCTCGATCTGCTGCGGGACGGGGTGGACGTCGCCGACCTGGGCCTCGCGCAGGACGGCCAGCGCGGTCTCGCCCCCCACGCCGTGGAGCGTGGCGAGCACGACGCGGACGCTCGAGGCGGTCGTGCTCCGCCGGTGGGCGGCCATCGCGGTGACGTACGCCTCGACGAGGTCGTAGCCGACCCGGGTGATGTTCGCGGTCGACCGGGGCACCTCGTCGGCGGGGGGCGCCGCGGCGATGCGCTCGGCGATCTGCGCGTCCGCTGGCGCCACGATCTGCACCCCGCGCGCCGGCTCGTCCACCGCGCGGCCACCCAGGTACACCTTGTAGCCGTTGTCCGCGGGCGGGTTGTGCGACGCCGTGACCATGACCCCGGCGTCGGCGTCCAGGGCCCGGACCGCGTACGCGGTCAACGGCGTGGGGCGCTCTTGCGGCAGCGCGAGCACCGTCATCCCGGCGGCGGAGAGGACCTCGGTGGTGGCCGCGTAGAAGTCGCGCGAGCCGTGGCGGGCGTCGCAGCCGACGACGACCCGGCTGCCGTCGCCCACGGTGTCGAGCAGGTACCGGGCGAGCCCGGCGGTGGCCCGGGTCACCACCGCGACGTTCATCCGCGACTCGCCCGCACCGACGGCGCCGCGCAGCCCGGCAGTGCCGAACTCCAGGGGCCCGCTGAACCGCTCGCCGAGGTCGTCGGCGGCCTGCGCGCTGCCCGCCTCGGCCCGCTCGACGATCTCCAGCAGCTCCGCGGCCGTGGTGGGGTCGGGGTCGTGCCGCGCCCACTCCCTGGCGCGGGTGGTGCTCTCGGCGTGGTCCACGGGGACTCCTTCGTCTCGAGGCGCCGCGGCGTCGTGCTGCCGGGCGCGGTGAGGCCCGGGCGGCTACCGGACCAGAGATGATGGAAGCACGGCTGACCTGCGCGGTGCGAGGGACCTAGGACCCGCCCGGGGCACCGCACGACGCCGCGGCTATCCCGGCTGGCGCCTCATCCGCCGCACCTGTCCGGCGAGGCGCCGGCCCCAGACGAGCGCGAGCAGCCCCCACAGCGCCGTGATGAGCAAGCCCCAGACCGAGGGGCCCGCGCCGCCGCCGGCGGGATCGGTCTCCAGCAGGGTCGTGACGTTGGCGACCAGGAGCACCACGGCGACCAGGAGCAGCGCCGCGGTGAGCGCGACCTGCGCCGGGCGCACCGGCCCCTCGGTGCCGGCCAGCAGCGTGCGTCGGGCGGTGGCCTTGTCGACGCCGTCGCTGGAGACCGCTCCCTCGGCGTCCGCGGGCTCGACGCGTCCGAGCAGCACCCGCTCGGCGTCACCGTCCACCCCGCCGACCAGCCCGTACGCGGGGGTGTCGACGAGCTTGCCGGCGCGCCAGCGCTCCACCGAGACCTGCTCGTCGGCGAGGGTGAGCCGGAACGTGTCGTGGCGCCCGACGCTGCGCGAGAAGGCGCTGACCTCCTCGGTCCCCAGCGCCTCGCGCGGGACGAGGAGCACGCCGCGGGCGCACGGCACCGCGTCCGCGCCGACGCCTCTGGCCACCGCCAGGGAGACGGCGACGCCGGGGTCGGCGACGGGCAGGACCAGGGCGCTGCGCCGGGCACCGCCGGTGGGGGCGAGGTCCTCGCCGGGGTCGCCGCCCGTGTCGTCGCCGGGGACCTCGCTCACAGCGCCCCCTTGGTGCTGGGCACGCCGGTGACCCGCGCGTCGAGGGCGACCGCCGCGCGCAGCGCCCGCGCGAGGGCCTTGAACTGCGCCTCCGCCACGTGGTGCGGGTCGCGGCCGGCGAGCACCCGCACGTGCAGGGTGAGGTGAGCGTGGTGGGCGATGGACTCGAAGGCGTGCCGCGTCAACGATCCCGCGTAGGGCACGCCGCCGGCGCCGCCGCCGATGAGCACGTGCTCGGTGCCCTCCGGCTCCCCGGAGTGGACGAGGTAGGGACGCCCCGAGACGTCGACGACGGCCTGAACCAACGCCTCGTCCAGCGGGACGAGGGCGTCGCCGAAGCGGGAGATGCCGCGCTTGTCGCCGAGGGCCTGGCGCAGGCACTGGCCGAGGACGATCGCGACGTCCTCGACGGTGTGGTGGGCGTCGACGTGGACGTCACCGGTCGCCGCGACGCGCAGGTCCAGCAGGGCGTGGCGTCCGAGCGCGGTGAGCATGTGGTCGTAGAAGGCCACCCCGGTGTCGATCGCGGTCTCACCGGTGCCGTCGAGGTCGACCTCGACGGTGACCGAGGACTCGGAGGTGGCGCGCTCGATGCGCGCGGTGCGGCTCATCGGGCCAGGGTGCCCGACAGGGTCAGCTCGCCGCTGACCGCCGACTCCCGCAGCGCGGTGAGGAAGGCCGTGGTCTCCTCCTGCGTGCCGGCGGTGACGCGCAGGTGCCCCGCCAGGCCCACGTCGCGCACCAGCACGCCGCGCCCCAGGAGGGTCTGCCACGCGGCGGGGGCGTCGGCGAATCCCCCGACGAGCACGAAGTTGGCGTCGGAGGGCACCGGTGAGAGCCCGAGCTCCCGGGTCTGCTCGACGATGCGGTCGCGCTGGGCCTTGATCTCCTCGACGGTGGCGAGCAGGTCGTCGGCGTGGGCCAGCGCGGCGCGCGCGGCGGCCTGCGTCAGCGACGACAGGTGGTAGGGCAGGCGCACCAGGAGCAGGGCCTGGACGAGCGCGGGGTCGGCGGCGAGATATCCCACGCGCGCCCCGGCGAGGGCGAACGCCTTGGACATCGTGCGGGTGACCACCAGGCGCGGGCGCCCGGGCAGCAGGGCCACCGCGGAGCGGGTGCCGGCGCGGGCGAACTCGGCGTAGGCCTCGTCCACGACGACGATGCCGCGCGTCGCCTCGTAGGCGGCCTCGACGACGGCGAGGTCCAGCGCCGTCCCGGTCGGGTTGTTCGGTGAGGTGAGGAAGACGACGTCGGCGCCCCCGTCGGCAGCCGAGCGCACCTGCTCGGCCACGGCGCGCTCGTCGAGGACGAAGCCGTCGCCGCGCCCCCCGTCGACCCAGGCGGTGCCGCTGGTCGCCGTGAGGACGGGGTGCATGGAGTACGACGGGCTGAAGCCGATCGCGGTGCGCCCCGGCCCCCCGAAGGCCTGGAGGAGCTGGAGGAGCACCTCGTTGGAGCCGTTCGCCGCCCAGACCTGCTCCGGGGTGATCGCCGCGGCGGTGGACCGCTCGAGGTGGGCGGCGAGGTCGGTGCGCAGGGCGACGGCGTCGCGGTCGGGGTAGCGGTTCAGGCCGATGGCCTCGCGGGCGAGCGCCTCGACGATCGCCGTGGCCGCCGCCTCGGGCACCGGGTGGCTGTTCTCGTTGGTGTTCAGGCGCACGGGGACGTCGATCTGGGGGGCGCCGTACGGGGTGGAGGCGCGCAGGTCGTCGCGGATCGGGAGGTCGCTCAGGCGCGCGGGACGGTCGGTGGGGGGTGGGGCGCTGCTCACACCCGCCAGGCTAGGTGCTCAGGACGACCAGGCGGCCCCGCGCAGGGCTGCGGCCACGAGCATCCCGAGGCTGTTGGTCGCCAGGTGCAGGCCCATCGGCGCCAGCAGGCTGCCGCTGCGGATCCTCAGCCAGGCGAAGACCGCGCCCCCGGCCGCCGTGACCGCGAAGACCCCGGCCGCGGCGCCGACCTGGCCGGCGGTGGCGCCGCCGAGATCGCCGAGGACGCCCGCGAGCGCCCCGTGCGCGTGCCACGCGGAGAACACCAGCGAGGTCACCACCACCGCCCACCCCGGGCGCAGCGCCCGCAGCGCCAGGGTCAGCAGCACCCCGCGGAAGGCCACCTCCTCCCACAGCACCGTCCCCAGCGGCACGTGGACCAGGGCGCCGAGGAGGAGCGCGGAGGTGCTCTGGTCGCCGCCGCCGCTGATCAGCCGCCCCAGCGCGGGAACCACCAGCGAGGCGAGCACGGCGACGACGTACCCGGCGGCGACGACGCCGGCCGCCGCGGCGCCCCAGCCCGCGCCGCGCAGCACCCCGTCACGGCTGAGCCCCAGCTCGCGCCGTCCCAGACCGGCGGCCGAGGCCAGCGCCAGCAGGGCGAGCGCCAGCGCCGTGTTGCGCGCCGTCCGCTCGACCAGTAGGCCCCCGAGGGCCGGGACCGCCCAGTTCGCCCACACCAGCAGGGCGACGGCCAGCGCGCAGAAGCCGAGCACCGCCCGCCGTCGCTGCCCCGGCGTCAGCACGGCCGGCCCGAGCGGCGGGGGGTCCAGCGGCGGGGTACGTGTCATCCTTCGATCTCCATCGCCCGCTCCACCACCTCAGCGTGCACGATCCTCGCGCGCTCGGTGTCGGCCCGGCTCCACCCCTGCGGCGGGACGAGGTCCGCGACCGCGTCGAGCGCGAGCGCCCGGTAGTTGTGACCGTGCCCGTCGGGCACGGCCTGGGAGTTCGCCAGGTCGGCGCTGACCTGCCAGAAGGTCACGACGGGGTACCAGCTCATGGCGGCGATGACGTCGTCCGTGGCTGGCTCGGCCAGCCACGCCGGGCGGGAGAACAGCAGGTCGGGCGTCCACCACACCACCGGGTCGGAGCCGTGCTGGAGGTAGGCGACGCGCGGGCTGCGCCAGGGACGCGGAGGCTCGGCGAGCTCGGCGGCGTCCCCGGCCAGGCGCACCGCGCGCCCGCCGTCGACCAACGGCGACGCCAGCGTCGTGCCCGGCTCGCGTCGCGCGACCACGCGCTGCCACAGCGTCGAGGCGTGCGGAGGCCCCACCCACAGGGCCCCGTCGCTGCGATCACGTACCTCGGCGATGGAGTCGAAGGGGGCCTGGGAGGAGAAGGAGCCGAGGGACTCGCCGTAGGCGATGAGCTGCGGCCGGGCCTCGGGGGGCATCGCGTCGACGCGGTCGGCCACCGCGTCGAACAGCGCACGCCCCTCGTCGGCGGCGCGCTCGCGGTCGACGAGGAAGGAGATCCAGCTGGGCAGGTAGGAGTACTGGCTGGCCACGAGCGCGGTGTCGCCGCCGTGGACCAGCTCGACGGCGCTGGCCGCGGCCTCGTCGACCCACCCGGTGCCGGTGGTGCCGACGACGACGAGCACCTCGCGCTCGAGGCCTCCGGCGCGCTCGAGCTCCTCGACGGCCTCGGCGGCCCGGGCCGACGGCGTGGGGGCGGTGTCGAGGCCGACGTAGGCACGCACCGGCTCGCGCGCCGGCCGCCCGGAGGCCTGCGTCAGCTCCTCTCGGGTGGGTCCGCCGCTGACGAAGACCCTCCCCTGCTTGCCCAGGGTGTCCCAGGGGACCAGCGACGCCGGCGAGCCGGACCGCTCGCTCGCCACCGGCTGCGCCACGGCGTCGGGGGTGCCGGTGTTGACCTCGGCGAAGACCCTGTCGACGACCCGGAAGCCGGGCCGCAGGACCACGTCGAGCACCACCAGCGTGGTGAGGGCCACGGCGACGAGCGCTCCGGTCGCGGCGGCCACCGAGGGCGGCAGACCGGTGCGGCGCTGCAGCAGGCGCGCCACCGCGCCCGCGAGCCAGCGCACCGACCGGGCGAGAGCGAGGAGGACCGCGGCCACCACCACGAGCATCGGACCGGTGAGGGCCCAGACCGCGCCGCTGGCCACGTCGGCGTCGACGAGCGCGGCGGTGCGCCGCTGCCAGACGAGCCCGGCGACGAGCATGGCCACGAGCACCGTGACGAGGCTCGCGGCCAACGCCGCCCACGCGAGGCGTCGGCCGAGGCGCGGCTCCCGGCGTGCCAGCGCGACGGCTGCCGATCGCCCCCACCGGGTGCGACGCGCCACCGCGGCGACGGCCGCCCGCAGGCTCGTCCCCACGCCGTAGCCCACCGCGGCGGTGATCCCCGAGACGATCCCCTGGTAGAACCACTCGCGCGGCAGCAGGCTCGGGGTCATCGACAGCGCCGCGAACCCGGTGGCGACGACCAGGCCCACGGGGTCCAGCGGTCGCAGCACCGGCGCAGCGTAGGCATGCTGGCTCAGGGCGCTCGCCGGACGGGTGCTCCGTTCACAGCCCGAGCACCGTCGTGGCGATGAGGAAGTAGATGACGAGCCCGCTGGCGTCGACGAAGGTGCTGTTGAAGGGGTTGGAGAACACGGCCGGGTCGACCCGCTCGGCGCGCGCGAGCACGGGCATGCCGGCGCCGACGACCGCGGACATCGTGCAGATGCCCAGCAGGGTCAGACCGATCACCACCCCGATCGCCGGACCGTAGACGAGGCCGGCGACGAGCAGGCCCGTCCCTCCGAGCAGGAAGCCGAGGGAGAACCCGACACGAGCCTCGCGGGCCAGCACCGTGAGGATGTCCCGCGGGCGCACGTCCTGGAGCGCGAGCGCCCGCGTGATGGTCGTCGCCGCCTGGTTGCCGGTGTTGCCCCCGGTCCCGATGAGCAGCGGGATGAACAGGGAAAGCGTGGTCACCTGCGAGAGGGTCGCCTCGAAGATCTCCAGCACCTGCACCGTGAGGACCGCCCCGACGGCCAGGACGTAGAGCCACACGACGCGCGAGCGCACGATGGAGGCGACCGGCGTCGCCAGGTAGGGCCGGCGCAGCGGCTTCGACCCGCTCATCCGGGCCTGGTCCTCGGACTCGGCCTCCTCGAGGATCCGCAGCGCGTCGTCCACGGTGAGGATGCCGACGAGCCGCTGCTCGGCGTCGACGACGGGGGCCGCGAGGAGCCTGAGGCCGGCGGATCGCCTCGCGACGATCTCGGCGTCGTCCGTGGCGCGTGCGGCGTAGAACTGCTCGTGGACGAGGTCCTCCACGAGGGACTCCGGGTCGGCCTCGAGGAGCTCGCGCAGGCTGACGACGCCGACCAGCCGTCGGCCGTGGTCGGTGACGAGCACGGTGTAGACCGTCTCTGCGCGGTGGATGCGCTGGCGGATCCGCTGGAGGGTCAGCGCCACGGTGAGCCCGGGGTGCGTCGTGACGACCTCGGGGCTCATGCGGCGCCCGATCGAGCCCTGCGGGTACCCCAGCACGATGGACGTGACCTCGCGCTGGTCGGCGGGGAGCCCGGAGAGCAGGCGGGTCGCGAGCCCGGCGGGCAGCTCGTCGAGGAGGCTGACGCGGTCGTCGGGGTCCAGCCCGGCGAAGACGGCGGTGACGTCCTCGTCCTGGAGTGCCTTCACCAGGTCCGACTGCAGCGTCGGGTCGAGGCCGTCGAAGACCTCCAGGGCCCTGCTCTTCGCCAGCAGGCGGTAGACCACCGCCCGGTCGACGGCGTCCAGCCGCTCGAGGAGCCTCACGACGCTCGACACCGGCATCGTCGCCAGCAGGGCGGACACCGACGTCAGCTCCCGGCGGGAGACCGCCCGCTCGACCGCGTCCACGTCCACGTCCTCGGGTCGCAGCACCGGCGCAGCGTAGGCATGCTGTCCGCCGGCACGCGCGCCCGCACGGGCCGGCTGGACCAGCCCGTGGACGAGGACCGGAGGAACGCGTGGACGTCAACCTCCTCGTGGTGGCCCTCGCGGTCCTGGCCTTCGGCGTGCTCGCCGGCCGGCTGAGCGGCACGTCGGTGACCATGCCGATGATATTCACCGGTGCGGGGCTGCTGCTCGGCTCCAGCGTGCTCGGGATCCTCGACCTCGGTGTCGGCAGTGACGTCGTGAGCGCCCTGGCGGAGGCCACGCTGGTGGTGGTCCTGTTCACCGACGCCTCCCGCATGGAGCTGCGCACCGTGCTGCGCCAGCACAGCCTGGCGCTGCGCCTGCTCGTCCTCGGCCTGCCGCTGGCCATCGCCGTCGGCCTCGGCGCGGGCGCGCTGCTGCTCCCGGCGGTCCCGCTGGCCACGCTCGTGGTGCTCGCGGTCGTCCTCGCCCCCACCGACGCCGCGCTGGGCCAGTCGTTCGTCAGCGACGACAGCGTGCCCGCGCGCGTCCGGCAGACCCTCAACGTCGAGAGCGGCCTCAACGACGGCCTCGCCGTGCCGTTCCTCACGATCGCCCTGGACCTCGCGCTGCGCCAGACCGCCGCGCCGTCGAGCTACGCGGGCCTGCTCCTCCAGCTCGTCGGGCTCGGGATCGCCGCCGGCATCGCCACCGGGTGGCTCGGCGGCAGGCTCCTGGAGTGGAGCGCGGCGCGGGACTGGACCACGCCGACCGCGCAGCGCCTGGCGACCATCGCGCTCGCGGCCATCGCCTACGCCGGCGCCGAGCTCGTGGGCGGCAACGGCTTCGTCGCGGCCTTCACCGCCGGCCTGGTGGTCGGTACCACCGCCCGCTCCCTGCTGCCGCGCACCCAGGAGTTCTCCGAGACCGAGGGCCAGCTCCTCACGCTGGTGACGTTCCTGCTCTTCGGGGCGGTGGTGCTCGGCGACGTCCTGCCCGAGATCGACGGGCGCACCGTGGCCTACGCCGGCGCCAGCCTGCTCCTGGTGCGTCCCGCGGCGGTGGCGCTCTCGCTGCTGGGCAGCGGCGTGCGCCTGCGCACCGTCGCCTTCATCGGGTGGGCCGGGCCGAGAGGGCTGGCATCCATCGTCTACGCGGTGATCGTCGCGGACTCCGCCGGGGTGCCCGGAGCCCGGGAGGTCTTCGTCGTGGCGTCGACGACGATCCTGGCGAGCATCGTCCTGCACGGCGTGAGCGCCGCCCCGCTGAGCGCCCGGTACGGGGCCGCGATGTCGTCGGTGGGCGGGAGCGGCGCGCCCGAGCACGCCCGCGTGCCGCACCAGCTGCCGCTGCGCCACCGGCGGCGACGCCAGCGCGCGGACGCCCAGCAGGCCTGACCGCAGCCGTGTACCGCCTGCCTCAGGCGACCCCGAACAGCGCGCGGATCGGCGCGATGGCGAAGTAGGCGATGAACAGCGCCGAGACCAGCCACAGCAGCGGGTGGACGCTGCGCCCCCTCCCCGACACCAGCGCGATGAGGGTGTAGGAGATGAACCCCGCGCCGATGCCGTTGGCGATGGAGTAGGTGAAAGGCATCACCACGATGGTGAGGAAGCACGGGATGGCGATGGAGTAGTCCTCGAAGTCGATGGACCGCACCTGCGTGAGCATGAGGAAGCCGACGACCACCAGCGCCGGGGTGGCGGCCTCGAAGGGCACCACCTGCACCAGGGGCGTGAAGAACATGGCGACGAGGAACAGCGCCCCGGTGACCACGCTGGCCAGGCCCGTTCGGGCGCCCTCGCCGACGCCGGCCGCGGACTCCACGTAGGTGGTGTTCGACGAGGTCGAGGCGAACCCGCCGGCCACGGCGGCGATGGAGTCCACGAACAGCACGCGCTCCACGCCGGGGAGGTTGCCCTTCTCGTCGAGCAGCCCGGCCTCCGCGCCGACCCCGACGACGGTGCCCATCGTGTCGAAGAAGTCCGCGAGCAGCAGAGTGAAGACGAGGAGCACCGCGGCCACGACGGTGATCTGGCTGAACGCGCCGAGCAGGCTCGCCCGGCCGAGCAGCGAGAGGTCCGGGAGGCTGAACAGCTCGGTCGGCAGCGCCGGCACCACGAGCCCCCAGCCCTCGGGGTTCGGCGGCGCGCCGGGCGCGACGCGCGGGCCGATGTCGAAGACCGCCTCGACGACGAGCGAGAGCACCGTCGCGGCGATGATGCCGATGAGGATGGCGCCGCGGACCCGCCGGGCGACGAGCACCGCGGTGAGCAGCAGCCCGACGACGAAGACCACCGTCGGCCACCCCTGCAGGCTGCCGCCCACTCCGAGCTCCAGGGGCGTCGCTGCGCCCTCGGGGACGCGCACGAAGCCCGCGTCGACGAAGCCGATGAGGGCGATGAACAGCCCGATGCCCACGCCGATGGCGGTCTTGAGCTGCCCGGGGATGGCGCGCAGCACCGCCGTGCGGAAGCCGGTGAGGACGAGCAGCGTGATGATGATGCCCTCGAGCACCACCAGGCCCATCGCGTCGGCCCACGTCATCTGGCTCGCGATCCCGAAGGCCACGAAGGCGTTGAGGCCCAGCCCGGCGGCCAGGGCGAACGGGTACTTGCCCACCACCCCCATGAGGATGGTCATCACCCCCGCCACGAGCGTGGTGACCGCGGCGACGGTGGGCACGCCGAGGATGGTCCCCTCGACGTCCGGCGCGGTGCCGATGATCAGCGGGTTGAGCACCACGATGTAGGCCATCGTGAAGAACGTCGCGATCCCGCCGCGCACCTCGCGCCTCACGGTGGACCCCCGTGAGGAGATGGAGAAGTACCGGTCGAGGCGACCGCGCGCGGAGCGGGGCTCGTCGGGCCCGGGGTCGGTGTCGGAGGGGAGCGGCGCGGTCGACATGGGCGTCCTTCGGGGCGACGTGGAGGGCGGCCGCGCCAGCATGGCAGCGCGGGCGCCCCGGTGGCGAGCGAGGTGGCGCGCACGGCGGCGTGCTGGCGCATGCTGGTCGGGTGCAGCAGAGATCCCCGCGTCCCCGGCCCTCGGCCCGCCCGCGGCCCTCGGCGAGCAGACCGGCCACGGTGCTGGCGGCCGGGATGCTCGCCGCGACGACGCTCGTGGCGTGCAGCGCCGGTGGGCCGGAGCCGGCCGAGCCCACGGGCGCTGCGCCACCGAGCTCGTCCGCGCCGTCCGAGCCGTCCGAGCCGTCCGCCTCGGCGCCCGCGTCGTCCGGCTCGCCGGCGCTGG
>JARIBR010000011.1 GCA_029258695.1 Quadrisphaera sp. | reverse complement strand
GAAGCAGGTGGGCCTGACCACCAAGGGCCACATCGCGATCGGCTACGCCGCCGACCTCTCCGTCTTCGCCCCCGACGACGCCTTCGTGGTGGACGTGAAGAAGCTGCACCACAAGAACCAGATCTCGGCCTACGACGGCCGGGCGCTGGCCGGCGTGGTGCGCAGCACCTGGCTCGCCGGCGAGGTCATCGACGTCGACGCCGCCCCCCGAGGGCGGCTCCTGAGCAGAGGACGAGCATGAGCGCGAACACCCCCCACCGCACCTACCACGTCCCCGCCGGAGGCCTCCCCGGCCAGCGGGAGCTCACCACCGACCGGGCGCGCTTCACCACCGCCTACGCGGTGATCCCCAAGGGCACCATGCGCGACATCACCACCCAGGGGCTGCCGCACTGGGAGGACACGAGGGTCTGGGTCCTCGCCCGGCCGCTGACGGGGTTCGCCGAGACCTTCTCGCAGTACCTCGTCGAGGTGGCGCCCGGCGGGGGCAGCGAGGACCCGGAGAGCGATCCGAGCGCCGAGGCGGTGCTGTTCGTCGTCGGCGGCGAGCTGACGCTGACCCTCGCCGGTGAGGAGCACGTGCTCGCTCCCGGCGGGTACGCCTTCCTGGCGCCCGGTGCGCGGTGGACGCTGCGCAACATCGGCGCCGACGCGGCGTCCTTCCACTGGGTCCGCAAGCGCTACGAGAAGGTCGAGGGCGTCGAGGCGCCCGAGTCGTTCGTGACGAACGAGCAGGACGTCGAGCCCACCGCCATGGCGGGCACCGACGGGGCCTGGGCCACGAGCCGCTTCGTGGATCCTCTGGACGTGCGTCACGACATGCACGTGACGATCGTGACCTTCGCGCCGGGCGGGGCGATCCCCTTCCCGGAGACGCACGTCATGGAGCACGGCCTGTTCGTCCTGGAGGGCAAGGCCGTCTACCTGCTCAACGAGGACTGGGTGGAGGTCGAGGCCGGCGACTTCATGTGGCTGCGGGCCTTCTGCCCCCAGGCCTGCTACGCCGGCGGGCCGGACAGCTTCCGGTACCTGCTCTACAAGGACATGCACCGCCACTCCCGCCTCGGCGGTGTCCTGGGCGGCTGAGCCCTCCGCCTCGTGGGTCAGCCGCGTCGAGCGGGGACCTGGCGCGGTGTCGCCCGACGAGCGGGGACCTGGAGCGAACCGCACCGGCGTGTCGCGCGCACCGGGTCCCCGCTCGTCGTCGGCGAGACGGTGCTTCCCGCATCGACGAGGACCGAGCCGCGGGGAACACCGCCGGGCGGCGCCGGGGTTGTAGGGCACGTGAAGGTCGAGGTCTGGTCGGACGTGGTGTGTCCGTGGTGCTGGATCGGCAAGCGCCAGCTCGAGGCCGCGCTGGAGCGGTTCGAGCACGCCGACGAGGTCGAGGTGGTGTGGCGCGCCTTCGAGCTCGACCCCACCGCCGTGAGCGCTGCGGCCGACGCAGCCGCGGACGAGAGCCCCTCCTACGCCGAGCGGCTGGCGGGCAAGTACGGCACCGACGTCGCGGCCGCGCAGCAGATGATCGACACCATGGTCGCCCGTGGCGCTGACGTGGGCGTGGACCTGCGCTTCGACCGCGCGGTCGCCGCGAACACCGCCGACGCCCACCGGGTGATCCACCTCGCGGCGCACCGCGGCGGCGCTGCGCTGCAGGACGCGGTGAAGGAGCGCCTGCTGCGCGGGTACTTCACCGAGGGCCAGGCCGTGGGCGACCACGACGTCCTGGCGCGCCTGGGCGCCGACGCCGGCCTGGACGCCCGTGACGTGCGCGGGGTGCTCGCCTCGGACGTGTTCGTGGCCGAGGTCCGCAATGAGGAGGCCGAGGCCTCTGCGTTGGGGGCGACCGGCGTGCCGTTCTTCGTCGTCGACCGGCGCTACGGCGTCGCCGGCGCCCAGCCCGCTGACGCCCTCCTGGAGGTGCTCGAGACGGCGTGGGCCCAGCGCCCGCAGCTGGTGTCCGTGACGCCGGCCGGCAGCGCGGCGGCGTGCGGGCCCGACGGCTGCACCGTCTGATCGCTGCGGCGCCCGCGCGCCGCCGTCGGGGCCGGTCGCGCGCACGGGCGCTCCGTGGGCGCGCTGCCGGCCACCCGTCAGCCGGTGGCGCGCACCGCGGCGCGGTAAGCCTCGACGAGATCGGCCTCGCGCCGGGCACGCTCCGCGGGCGGGACGGCGAACACCTGGTTGCTGGGGTGCCACGTGCTGACCACGACGAGCCCGTCGCCCGCGCCCGGGTGGGCGCGCAGCTGGCGGACCCAGCCGTCGCGGGCGTCGGCGCCGTGCAGCACCACGGCCCGTAGGCGGGGGAGGAGGGCCAGCAACCGGTGGAGCGGCTCGACGCCGGCCTCGCGCTGGGCCGCCGTGACCCGTCCCCGGCCGCTGTCGTGCACGTACCAGGGCACGGCGTTCCACAGCAACGACTGCTCGTCAGCCAGGTCGGCGGCGCGGCGGGCACGCACCAGCCGCTGCGAGGACGGAGCGGGGTTCTCCACGGAGGCGAACCCGCTGCCCCTCGCGCCGCCCGCCGCGGGGCCGGGGTTCGACATCAGCGCCAGGACCGCCGCCTCGACGCCGCCGTCGTGCGGCGGGGCGTACGGCGCCGGCCCGAAGCCCGGGGCCCGCTCGTCGTTCAGTGCGTCCACGAGGGCGTTGACGGGGGCGACGCGACCCTCGTAGCGCCGGCGCCACTGGTCCTCGCGGAACGCCTCGTCCGCCATGGCCCTCACCACGTGAGGGCTCGCACCCGGTACACGGCGTCGGTGCGGCCCTCGTGGACGACGGGGGAGTCGGCGGCGTGCGCACGGGCGGACATCCGACCTGTGTAGCAGCGAGGCCAGCACCGTGCGCACCCGCAGCGACGCGGTGCTCCTCGCGACGGGTCTCGGCGCCCGCGAGCGGCAGACTGCTCTTATGAGCACGATCTTCCTCGGTGAGCGACCACCGGCGATCGACGACTGGCTGGTCGAGCGTCAGCGGCTAGGTCAAGATCGCTACGACGAACTGTGGGAGGGCAGCTACCACGTGGTTCCAGGCCCGCCGATGGACCATGCCGGTGTCGACGCGGACTTGATGTCCGTGCTCGGTGCGCGCGCTCGGGCGGGAGGCCTCCTGCCCACCACGGCTTTCACCCTGGGCGGCCCGCAGGACTACCGGGTACCGGACGGGGGGCTGTACCGGGCGCGTTCCTCGGCGGTCTACGTCGAGACCGCTGCCGCCGTGGTCGAGGTGCTCAGCCCCGGCGACGAGACATGTGTCAAGTTCGCCTTCTACGCCGCGCACGGCGTCGAGGAGATCGTCGTGGCCGACCCCTCGACGCGCACGGTGAGGGTGTGGCAGCTGCGCGACGGTGACGACCCGTCGTACGAGGAGACCGGTCGCAGCGGTCTGCTGGACGTCACGGCGGCGGAGCTGACCGACGCGATCGACTGGCCATGACCCACCATCGGCTCACGCGCGCGGACGCCTGAGCCTGGATCCACCGCGGTGGAACCAGGCTGAGGCTGTGCTGGGTGGAAAGCGACAGCGGCCCCGGCCGGGTGCTGGTGCCTGGGGTTCCAGCACCGGGCGATCCGTTGTGCGGGCTTCAGCGCGTAGTCGGCTGGGGTCTTGTCCACGGTGGCGATGCTGATGTGGGGCCACGCGGCCCGGCCTGGGAGCTCGTCCTGGCGGGGGTGGAAGAAGTCGAGCATGACCACCTGGGAGTACTGCAGCCGCAGCCTGGGGCTCCCGTCCCCGTGGTATTCGGCGAGCTCTTGGATCCAGAAGGTCGACCTCATGCTGACCGGCTCGGCCTCGCGCACGGACAACGGGACGTTGGAGATGCCGGCGCTCGTGCGGGTGGAGCCCACCGTCAAGGTCGTGGTCCGGGCGATGTCCACCCCCTGGTCGGCGAAACGGAGGATCTGGTTCATGTCGGCGGGGTTGAACCCGGGGAAGCGCGCGAACTCCAGCTCTTCTCGAGGGGGCCACTGCTGGGCCACCGGCGGTCCGGAGAGCACGTCGTCGCGGACGGTGCCCATGGACGGACGCTCGATGTAGTGCCTGAAGGGTGCCAGGTAGGGATCGGTCTTGACGTGGGCGCCGAGAGAGCGCGCGTCCTGGAAGCGGCCCGAGGACATTCCGCTGAGCGGCGGGGCTTCGGCGCGCCCTCGTGGACTGTCGCGGTACCCAGGGCGAGCCCGGAGTTGCCGTGGGGGATCGAGGCCAGGCGGGCGACGTCGAGGTCGACCCCGGTGACCTGGCCGACGACGGTCAGCCCGAGATCGTCCAGGCGGGCGAACGTGGTCAGGTCCGGGCGAGCGAAGGTAGCGTCAGGCACGTCGAGGTCTTCCTGATGGATAGCGTGAGAACCTCCATCATCGGGAGACCACGACACCTCCCCGCCAGCGGCCCCGCCACCGCAGCTACACCGTCAACTGCGAAGAGCCCTTTCAGCGCTATCCGCCGTCGGACGAGTCCACGCGCAGCGGCGGCACGCCCACCACCTCGAAGGTGGCCGAGGCGATGCCGATGCCCCTCTCGTCGAGACCGGTCAGGATGTGGCGCGTCATGGCGTCCTTGACCTCGCGGACCCCGCGGGCGTGCACGAGGAAGCGCAGCGAGAGCTCCACCCAGCTGTCGGTGATCCGCCAGTAGACCGCCGGCTCGGTGGAGGCGTCGGACAGGG
>JARIBR010000001.1 GCA_029258695.1 Quadrisphaera sp. | reverse complement strand
GTGCTGCCGAACCGCCGCGACGAGGCCTCCCTGCTCGGCGCCCAGGCGGGGATCGACGACACGGGCCCGCTGCAGATCGCCAGCCCCGGCTGACGCCCCGCCGCGGGCGCCGCCGGCGCTGCGGGGCTACAGCCGCGAGCGCGCTCCCGTCAGCGCCCGGGCGCGGGCCGCCGCGTGCAGCGCGATCCCGGCCGCGACCGAGGCGTTGAGCGACTCCACGGCGGACGCCATGGGGATCGAGACGACGAGGTCGCACGTGGAGCGCACGAGCCGCGAGAGCCCCGCGCCCTCGGAGCCGATGACGAGCACGAGCGGCCCGTCGAGGACGCGGGCGCTCGCCTCGTCGTCGAGGGAGGCGTCGGCCTCCCCGTCGAGGCCGACGACGAAGCAGCCGGCGTCCTTGGCCTCCCCGAGCGCGCGGGTGAGGTTGGTGGCCATCGCCACCGGCACCCTCGCGGCGGCCCCCGCGCTGACCTTCCAGGCGGACGCCGTCATCGACGCGGAACGGCGTTCTGGCACGAGGACGCCGTGGGCCCCGAACGCCGCGGCCGAGCGCACCACGGCGCCGAGGTTGCGGGGGTCGGTCACGGAGTCGAGCGCGACGACCAGGGGCGCGTCCCCGGCCTCGCGGGCTGCGTCCAGGACGTCGGAGAGGTCGGCGTGCTCGTAGGGCGGCACGCGCAGGGCCACGCCCTGGTGGACCGCGTCCCCGGCGAGGCGGTCGAGGTCACCGCGCGTGGTCTCGAGCACGGGCAGCGAGCGCGCGCCGGCCAGCGAGATGGCCTCGCGGACCCGGTCGTCGCGGCCTCCCTCGAGCCGGTCGGCGAGGTGCAGCGAGGAGGCGGGGATGCCGGCGCGCAGCGCCTCGAGCACGGAGTTGCGCCCCGCGACCACCTCGGAGCCGCTGCCGGAGACCGTGCCGCCGCCGGCGCCGCGAGCCGGCCCCCGGGACGGGCCACCGCCGGAGCCAGAGGGCCGGGGGCCACCGCGCGAGCCGGGACCGGCCTTCTCCGCCCTGGCGGCGCGCTTGGCCGCCGGGTGCTTGGTGCGCTCCTCGGCCTTCGGCGTGGGCCCGCGGCCCTCGAGGCCGCGCCGCTTGTTGCCGCCGGAGCCGACGGAGGCGCCCTTCTTGGAGCCGGGCTTGCGGACGGCGCCTCGGCGCTGGCTGTTACCGGGCACGGTCGCTCCTGGGGTGGTCGACGGGGGTGGTCATCGGGGTGCGGCAGGGGTGGCGGGCCCGTGGTCGGGCGGAGCCGCGAGCGACCACGTGGCACCGGCGGGGGTGTCGGTGACCGCGACGCCGGCGGCGGCCAGGGCGTCGCGGATGGCGTCCGAGGTGGCGAAGTCCTTCGCGGCCCGGGCGGCCGCCCGGGCGTCGAGCCGGTCGCGCACCAGCGCGTCGAGGGCGCGGTCCGCCGGCGAGCTTCCCCCGGTGCCGGGCGACCCGCCGGACCACCGCGCCTCGCGCGGGTCCACGCCGAGCACGGCGAGCATCGCGGTCACCGCGCGCAGCGGCTCGGAGGCGTCCCCGCCGGCGTCGAGCACGGTGTTCCCCTCGCGGACGGTGGCGAACAGCGCTGCGAGCGCGGCGGGCACGTTGAGGTCGTCGTCCATCGCCGCGGTGAAGGCCGGCGGCAGCGCCGCCCGCAGCGACCCGCTGCCAGGGCCTGACCCACCGCCGGAGCCGGCCGGCCGGTCGCTGCCCGGGGCTGCCGCCGCGGCGCGCGCGAGGAACCCCTCGACCCGCGCCAGCGCTCCCTCGGCGTCCGCGAGGGTCTGGGGGCCGTACTCGATGACGGAGCGGTAGTGCGCGCCGGCGAGGGCGTAGCGCAGCACCAGCGGCCTCGTGGTCCTCAGCACCTCGTCGACGACGAGGGAGTTCCCGAGCGACTTGCTCATCTTCTCCCCACCCACGCGCACGAGGCCGTGGTGGAGCCAGAACGCCGCGAAGTCGTCGCCGGCGGCGCGGGACTGGGCGCGTTCGTTCTCGTGGTGGGGGAAGCGCAGGTCGAGCCCGCCGCCGTGGACGTCGAACGCGCGCCCGAGGTAGCGCCGCGCCATCGCCGAGCACTCCAGGTGCCAGCCCGGGCGCCCGGCGCCGAAGGGCGTCTCCCACGAGGCGGTGGCCGGCTCGTCGTCCTTGCGGCCCTTCCACAGCGCGAAGTCCCGGGGGTCGCGCTTGCCGCGCGGGTCGGCGTCCGCGGCGGAGACCACGTCGTCGAGGCTGATGTGGGCCAGCGACCCGTACTCCGGCCAGGACCGCACGTCGAAGAAGACGTCGCCGGAGCCGTCAGCCGCCGCGTAGGCGTGCCCGCGCCCGACGAGCTCCTCGACGAGCTCGACCATGGCCCCGACGTGCCCGGTCGCCCGCGGCTCGTACGTCGGCGGCGCGACACCCACCGCGTCGTACGCGGCGGTGAACTCCCGCTCGAAGCGGTAGGCCCAGGCCCACCACGGGACCCCGGCCGCAGCGGACTTGTCGAGGACCTTGTCGTCGATGTCGGTGACGTTGCGGACCAGCGTGACGTCGAGGCCGTGGCCGATCTCGAGCCAGCGCCGCAGCACGTCGAAGGCGATCGCCGAGCGCAGGTGCCCCACGTGCGGGGAGCCCTGCGGGGTAGCGCCGCACAGGTAGACGCCGGCCCGCCCGGGGACCAGCGGCGTGAAGTCCCGAGCCGACCCGGTGGCCGAGTCGTGGAGGCGCAGGGGCATCCCTCCAGGGTAGAGGCTCCGTCGCCGCCAGCCGCCGGAGCGCTAGCGTCGGCCCATGACTGCCGAGAGCACCACCGTCAAGGGCGTCATCGCCCGCAGCAAGGGAGCGCCCGTCGAGGTCGTCGACGTGGTCGTCCCGCCGCCCGGCCCCGGTGAGGCCGTCGTGGACGTCTCCACGTGCGGGGTGTGCCACACCGACGTGGCCTACCGCGACGGCGACATCAACGACGACTACCCGTTCCTCCTCGGCCACGAGGCCGCCGGCGCCGTCTCCGCGATCGGTGAGGGCGTCACCCACGTCGCCGTCGGTGACCACGTGGTCCTCAACTGGCGCGCGGTGTGCGGCCAGTGCCGGGCGTGCCGCCGCGGGGAGCCCTGGTACTGCTTCGACACCCACAACGCCGCCACCCCCATGACGCTGACCGACGGCACCGCGCTGACGCCGGCGCTGGGCATCGGGGCCTTCGCGGAGAAGACCCTCGTCCACGCCCTGCAGTGCACGAAGGTCGACCCCGAGCTCGACGACGCCGCGGCGGGCCTGCTGGGGTGCGGGGTCATGGCGGGCTTCGGCGCCGCGGTGAACACCGGCGCGGTCACCCGCGGCGACTCCGTCGCGGTCATCGGGTGCGGCGGGGTGGGCGACGCGGCCATCGCGGGCGCCGCCCTGGCCGGCGCCACCACGATCATCGCGGTGGACACCGCAGCCTCCAAGCTCGAGGTCGCGCGGCGCTTCGGCGCGACCGACGTCGTCGACGCCTCGCAGACCGACCCGGTGGAGGCGATCCGCGCGCTCACCGACGGTCACGGGGCCGACGTGGTGGTCGACGCCGTCGGCATCCCGGCCACCTACCGCCAGGCGTTCTACGCCCGCGACCTCGCCGGGACCGTGGTGCTCGTGGGCGTCCCGAGCCCGCAGGCCACGATCGAGCTGCCGCTGCTGGACGTCTTCGGGCGCGGCGGGGCGCTGAAGTCCAGCTGGTACGGCGACTGCCTGCCCGAGCGGGACTTCCCGATGCTCGCGCGCCTGGCGCTGCAGGGCCGCTTCCCGCTGCAGGAGTTCGTCACCGAACGGGTGGGCCTGGGCGACGTCGAGGAGGCCATCGCCGCGGTGGCCGGCGGCGGCGTGCTGCGCTCGGTGGTGGTGCTCTGATGGCGCGCCGCGGGGACCTGCGCATCGACCACGCGACCGCCGAGGGCACCTTCAGCCTCGACGGGGAGACCTTCGACGTGGAGAACAACATCTGGGTGCTCGGCGACGACGATCAGTGCCTCGTCGTCGACGCCCCGCACGACCTGGAGGCGCTGTCCGCGGTGGTCGACGGCCGGGACGTCGTGGCGGTGGTGTGCACCCACGCGCACGACGACCACGTGGCGCTCGCCCCCGCGGCCGGCGAGCGGTTCGGCGCACCCACGATGCTCCATCGCGACGACCTGGAGCTCTGGACGTTGACGCACCCCGCGCAGGCTCCGCAGCAGATGCTCCACGACGGACAGGTCCTCGACGTCGCGGGCACGCAGGTCGAGGTCGTCCACACCCCCGGCCACTCCCCCGGCTCGGTGTGCCTGCGCGTGGCCGAGCTGGGCGTGGTGCTCACCGGGGACACCCTCTTCGCCGGTGGCCCGGGGGCGACGGGACGCTCCTTCAGCGACTTCCCCACCATCGTCGACTCGATCCGCGAGCGCCTGCTCACGCTCCCGGGCGAGACGACGGTGCTGCCCGGGCACGGCGGGACCACGACCATCGCCGCCGAGGCCCCGCACGTGCAGGAGTGGATCGACCGGGGACACTGAGGGGCCCTCCCCTGCTCGCGTCGTGGCGCGCGCTGTCCGTCCCGGGGGGTTGCCTTCGCTCGCTCGGGGCGCCACAGTGGTGGGATCACGTCAACCCCTTCCTGGAGGTATCCCGGTGGCTGAGTACACCCTGCCCGACCTGCCCTACGACTACTCCGCGCTCGAGCCCCACATCTCGGGCAAGATCATGGAGCTCCACCACGACAAGCACCACCAGGCGTACGTCACCGGCGCCAACACCGCGCTGTCGAAGCTGGCCGAGGCCCGCGACGCCGGTGACATGGCGGCGGTGAACCTGCACGAGAAGAACCTCGCGTTCAACCTCGGCGGTCACGTCAACCACAGCGTCTTCTGGAAGAACCTCTCCCCGGACGGCGGTGAGCCGACCGGTGAGCTCTCCTCCGCCCTCGACGACCAGTTCGGCGGCCTCGACAAGTTCAAGGCTCAGTTCACCGCCGTCGCCGCGGGCGTGCAGGGCTCCGGGTGGGGCGTGCTGGCCTTCGACACGCTGGGCAGCAAGCTCGTCACCGTGCAGCTCTACGACCAGCAGGGCAACCTGCCCCTGGGACTGGTGCCGCTGCTCATGCTCGACGTGTGGGAGCACGCGTACTACCTGGACTACCTGAACGTGCGCGCCGACTACATCAAGGCGTTCTGGAACATCGTCAACTGGGAGGACGTCGCCTCCCGCCTGGCGACCGCGCAGAAGGCCGGCTCGCTCATCGGCTGACCCGGCCAGCACGGACGAAGACCCCGCCACCCCGTCTCGGGTGGCGGGGTCTTCGTCCGCCCGGGGGGTCTTCGTGCGCCGATCGTCAACGGCCGGTCACCGGGGGACGACGAGGGCGGTGGCGACGGCGGCCAGACCTTCGCCGCGCCCGGTCAGCCCCAGGCCGTCGGTGGTGGTCCCCGCCACGCGCACCGGGGCGCCGCAGGCCTCGCTCAGCACCGCCTGGGCCTCGGCGCGGCGCCGCCCCACCCGGGGGCGCACGCCGACGACCTGGACGGAGACGTTGCCCGGCTCGTACCCCGCGGCGCGCACCAGCCGGGCGGCCTCCGCGAGGAGCACCGCTCCCGGGGCCCCGGCCCACCGCGGCCGCGAGGTGCCGAAGTGCTCCCCGAGGTCCCCGACCCCCGCGGCGGAGAACAGGGCGTCGCACGCGGCGTGCGCGACCACGTCGCCGTCGGAGTGACCGCTCAGACCCGGCCCCTCGCCGGGCCAGCGCAACCCGGCGACCCACAGCGGCCTGGCCGGGTCGTCGTCGAAGGGGTGGACGTCCACGCCGACCCCGACGAGCGGCACCGCGGGAGGCCGACCGGCCGTCACGACGGACCCCGCGCGGCATCGTCCGGGCCGGCGGCGAGCAGGGCGGCGACGTCCGGCGCGGCGACGAGCAGAGCGCCGGCCAGCAGCAGGTCCACGGGCCGGGTCACCTTGAAGGCCTCCGGGGAGCCGTCGACCATCACCACGCGGTGACCCGCGCGCTCGGCGAGGGTGGCGTCGTCGGTCGCCGCGGGACCGCCCCCCTGCGGTGCGGCGTGGGCACCGTCGAGGACGTCGCGACGAAATCCCTGGGGCGTCTGGACGGCCCGCAGCGTGGAGCGGTCCACGACGGCGCTGGCGGGCTCGCCCCCGCTGGCGTCCGCAGCGTCGACGGCGCGCACGGTGTCGTGGAGGTCCACCACGGGGACCACCACGTCGTGCCCGGACCGCACCGCGCCCACCACCCGCGCGAAGGTCTCCGGTGGGGTCAGCGCCCGTGCGGCGTCGTGCACGAGGACCACGTCCACCGACGGGGTCAGGGCGTGCAGGCCCGCCGCCACGGACTCCTGGCGGGTGGCCCCGCCGGTGACGACCGTCATCGCGGTCCCACCGGCCTCAGCCGTGACGTCGAGGATCTCGTCCAGGTCGCGGTCGACCATCGCGGCACGCTCGCGAGGGACCACCACCACCACCTCGTCCACGACGCCTGAGGCACGGACGCGCACCACGGCATGCTGGAGCAGGCTGCGCCCCTCGAGGACCACGAACGCCTTGGGGACACCTGCCCCCAGACGGACCCCCGCGCCGGCGGCGACGACGACGCAGGCGACGCGGCCGGCGCGCGGGGACCCCGTCGAGCGGGGGCTCGGCCGGCTCGTCAGCTGGCCAGGACCTCGTCGAGCATGGCCTCGGCGCGCGACTCGTCGGTCTTCTCCGCGAGCGCGAGCTCGGAGGTGAGGATCTGCCGGGCCTTGGAGAGCATGCGCTTCTCCCCGGCGGACAACCCACGGTCCTGGTCCCTGCGGTAGAGGTCGCGGACCACCTCGGAGACCTTGATGACGTCACCGGACGCGAGCTTCTCGAGGTTGGCCTTGTACCGCCGCGACCAGTTGGTGGGCTCCTCGGTGTACGGCTGGCGCAGCACCCCGAGCACCCTCTCCACACCGGCGGCGTCCACCACGTCGCGGACGCCCACGAGGTCGCAGTTCTCCGCCGGGACCTCGATCGTCAGGTCGCCCTGGGCGACCCGCAGACGCAGGTACATCTTTTCCTCACCGCGGACGGTGCGATTCCTGATCTCCTCGATCAGCGCCGCCCCGTGGTGCGGGTAGACGACGGTTTCTCCGACCTCGAACGCCATCGGCGAACTCCTCTCGACCGTGAGCAATCTATCACGCAGCGGTCCGCCGCCTCGCCGCCAGCGAGCCTGCACGGGGCCACCACCACCCCGGTAGGGTGCGCCGATGGCCACCTCAGCATCGTCGTCGCAGGCCGATCCCCGCGGGCACGCGGGCACGCGGGGACGCGGGGCCCCGGTCGTGGGCCGAGCGTGGCGCCGATCGCTGCGCGCGGCCGTACCCCTGGCCGCGGTCGCCCTGGTGAGCGCGTGCACCTACGTGGCCCCCCAGGACACCAACCGGTCGATGGTGCCGGGTGACGGCATGAGCTTCGACCTCGGTCCGTTCGTCGCGGTGTCGTCCCTGATGATCATCACCCGCGAGGAGGACGACCCGGGCGTGCTGATCGCCAGGGTGACCAACAGCGCCTCCGACCCGGTGTCGGTGACCATCACCGGTGCCGGGCTCGACGAGGAGCTGGAGGTCCCCGGGAACCAGACCGTGGCCATCGGTGGCGTGGAGCCCGGCTCGGAGCGCATCGTCGTGGAGTCCGTCCCCCAGGGTCCCGGCTTCAACGTGCCGATGACCTTCTCCACGAGCGAGGGGAGCAGCCGCGAGACGGTCGCCCCCGTCCAGGACGGCACGTTCGACCGCTACGCGCCCTACGTCGACGAGATCCCGACCACCTGAACCGCCGGGCACCACCCGCCGCCGCTCGTGGTCGCCCGCGGGCGACGTCGCTCGAGGCCGTCGCCGTCAGCGGTTCTCGAGCTTGTACCCGAGCCCTCGCACCGTCACCAGGAGGTCGGGGTGGGCGGGGTCGTCCTCGATCTTGGCGCGCAACCGCTTGACGTGGACGTCGAGGGTCTTCGTGTCGCCCACGTAGTCGCTGCCCCACACCCGGTCGATGAGCTGGGCGCGCGTGAGCACCCGGCCGGCGTGGCGCAGGAGGATCTCCAGCAGCTCGAACTCCTTGAGGGGCAGGCGCAGCGCCTCACTCCGCAGGCTGACGGTGTGACGGTCGACGTCCATGCGCAGGCCGCCCGCGACGAGGACGTCGGCCGGTCCGGCGTCACCGTTCGTCTCGGGCCCGCGGCGGCGCAGGACCGCCCGCACGCGGGCCATGAGCTCGGCGGCGGAGTACGGCTTGGTCACGTAGTCGTCGGCGCCGAGCTCGAGCCCCACGACCTTGTCGGCCTCGCTGTCCCTCGCGCTCAGCATGATGACGGGCACCGAGCTCGTGGTCCGCAGGGCTCGGAGGACGTCCGTCCCGGGCAGCCCGGGAAGCATGACGTCCAGCAGCACGAGGTCGGCGCCGGAGCGGTGGAACGCGGTGAGGGCCGACGGTCCGTCACCGACGACCTCCACCTCGTAGCCCTCCCGGCCGAGCAACCACGCCAGCGGGTCGGAGAGGGACTCCTCGTCCTCGACGAGGAGGATGCGGGTCACGGGCTCGCCCCGACGCGCTCGCCGTCCGCGGCGTCACCGCGGTCGCGATCGGCCGCGACGACCAGACCCGCGGTCTCCCGCACGCCCGCGCGGTCCGGGAGGCGGATGCCGAAGGTCGACCCCTGCCCCACCTGGCTCCACAGCGAGACCTCCCCGCCGTGCCCGGCCGCGACGTGCTTGACGATGGCCAGCCCGAGGCCCGTGCCGCCGGTGGCGCGCGAGCGCGCCGGGTCCACGCGGTAGAACCGCTCGAACACGCGCTCCTGCTCGGCCTCGGGGATGCCGGGGCCCTGGTCGGTCACGAGGACCTCCACGCTGGCCCCCTCGCGCTGGAGGCCGATGGCCACCCGCGTCCCGGGGTCGGAGTAGCGCACGGCGTTGTCGACGAGGTTCGTCACGGCGGACGCCAGCTGGTCGGCGTCCCCCACCACCTGCGCCGCGGCCACCTCGTCGGGGTCGACGGTGAGGTCGAGGACCACGCCGCGGTCCTCGGCGACGAGCCGGCAACGGTCCACCGCCTCCTCGAGCACGCCGGTGAGGTCGACCCTGGAGGCGCCCACGACGGGGTCGTCGACCTGCACCTTGGAGAGCTCGACGATGTCGCGGACCAGCTCGTCCAGGCGTCGCGCCTCCCGGTTCGCGCGGGAGGCGAACCGGCGCACGGCCACCGGGTCGTCGGCGGCGCTCTCGATCGCCTCGGAGAGCAGGCCCAGCGCGCCCACGGGCGTCTTGAGCTCGTGGCTGACGTTGACGATGAAGTCCCGGCGGACCTCCTCGACGCGCACCGATTCCGTGTGGTCGGTCGCCAGGAGCAGCACGTGCAGCGTCCCCAGCGGGGCCACCCGCGCGGAGAGCACCGACGGGCGGGCGTCGGGCGTGCGCCCGCGGCGCAGCAGCAGGCGGCTCTCGTGGGTGGCGCCGTCGCGCCGGGCGGCTCGCACCAGGGCGAGGGTCTCGGGGTGGGCCAGGCCGCTGCCGCGGATCAGGCCCATGGCGTGGGCCGCCGGCGAGGCCCGCACCACCTCGTCCGCGACGTCGAGGACGACGGCAGGACCACCGACGAGGGCGAGCACCTCGGCCACCGCGTCGGGCACGTCGGGGGCGCCCGGGAGCGCGGACGACGGGTGGTCACCGGCCCGCCGCCCCCGGAGGGAGCCCGAGCCGAGGACACCGCGGGCGAGCAGCGCGACGAGGGCGCCCAGTGCTGCCGCGAGCAGCACCGCGACGAGCACGGCCAGGTCCACGACGAGCAATCTAGGCCCGCGCGCCGCGCGGCCGAGCCCGCCGTGGTGGCGCAGGGCCGGAGTTCGCCTGCCGTTCACCCGGGAACGGTGGGCTCGTTCACCTGCGGGGCGCATCATGAGGGTCGAACCGGTGTCCGCCCGAGCACGCAGGCAGCGACGACCCAGAGGAGATCCCCGTGCGCGACGTCTTCCACCACGAGCTGGACCAGCTCGCTGACCGCCTGCAGTCCATGACCGCGCTCGTGGGCACCGCCATGGGCAGCGCCAGCCACGCCCTGCTGCACGCGGACCTGCGCCTGGCGGAATCGGTCATCGCCGGCGACGCGCAGGTCGACGACGCGCAGCGCGACCTCGACGAGCGCGCCGTGCAGATCCTCGCCCGCCAGTCCCCCGTCGCGACCGACCTGCGGGTGGTGGTCGCCGCGCTGCGGATGAGCAGCTCGCTGGAGCGCATGGGCGACCTCGCCCGTCACATCGCCGCCCTCGCGCGGCTGCGCTACCCCCACCACGCCGTCCCGGAGCAGCTGGCGCCCACGTTCGCGCAGATGGGCGACATCGCCGAGCGGGTCGCGGTCAAGGCGGGCCAGGTGATCGCCACCCGCGACCTCGAGCTCGCCGCCGAGCTGGAGCGCGACGACGACGCCCTCGACGCCCTCCACCGCCAGGTCTTCCTCACCGTGTGCGCCCCCGAGTGGAGGCAGCCGGGGGAGACCACCGCGGACGTCACGCTGGCCAGCCGCTACTTCGAGCGCTTCGGCGACCACGCCATCTCGCTGGCCCGCCGCGTGAACTTCCTCGTCACCGGGGACTACGGGCCCGGTGACGCGACCGCCGGCCCCCCGCTGGCCCCCGCGGGCCTGCCGGGCTGAGCGCTCACGCAGACCGCCCCGACGCCTCGCGCCCGGGACGGGGGCGCCGCGCCCTGCGCAGCGCCGTCGCCCGGGAGGCTCAGCGCCCCTGGTTCGCCACGGCGGCCGCCGCGGCGGCCGCGGCGTCCGGGTCGAGGTAGGTCCCGCCCGGGGTGAGCGGGGCGAGGTCCTCGTCGAGGTCGTAGCGCAGCGGGATGCCGGTGGGGATGTTCAGCCCCACGATGTCC
>JARIBR010000339.1 GCA_029258695.1 Quadrisphaera sp. | reverse complement strand
AGCTGGGCAGCGAGGACCCGGAGCGGTGGCGGTGGGTCCTGCCGTCCCCGACGAACCTGTGGCAGGACAACTGGGCGATCGCGGCCGGAGCGCCCCACCCGGTCGCCGCCCACGCCTTCATCGACCGGATGCTCGACCCGGCCGTCTCGCTCGCGGAGCTGGAGTACATCGGCTACAGCACCGCGGTCGACGGGGTCCGGGAGGCCGCGGACGCCGCCGGGGTCGAGATGCCCGAGATGATCTTCTTCGACGAGGAGCAGCTCGCGACGATGACGGAGGGCCGGCTCACCCGGCTCACGCACCGGCAGGCCACGATCGTGGACGCGATGCGCGCCGTCGTCGACGGCTGACACCTCAGCGCTGACCAGCTCCGCCGCCGGATCGACGCACCGTGGCCGAGAGGTGACCCGTCGTCACGAGTGGGGCCGAGCGAAGGGCTCACCGACGACGGAATCCATCGTGAAAAATCGTTCTAGGTGACGAAAACCTCCGGATCCGCCTGAGCGACCCGGGAAACTTTCGTCATCGCCGAGGTGGGGGATACGGTGATCGTGTCAGCGCCGACACCGGTGGGCGCGACGCGACGAGGAGGTCATCGTGGCAGTCACCCCTGCCCCCGCGACGCACCACGCAGGGCGACCCGAGGCGGCGCCGTGGGCCGGGGTCCGTCCCGACGCGAGGGCCGTCGAGACGTTGCTGCGCGAGGCCCGCGTGGCGCCGTACTGGCTCGACCGCGCCGAGCGCCCCGCGGCGCTGCCGCCCCTGACCACCGACGAGCGCGCCGACCTCGTCGTCGTCGGCGGCGGTTTCACCGGGCTGTGGACCGCGCTGAGCGCGGTGGAGCGCGACCCCGGGCGCAGCGTGGTGCTCATCGAGGGCGATCGCATCGCCGAGCACGCCTCGGGGCGCAACGGCGGGTTCATGTCCTCCTCCCTGACGCACGGCCTCGCGCACGGCCTGGACCGCTTCCCCGACGAGCTGCCCGCCCTCCTGCGCCTCGGCGGCGAGACCCTCGACACCATCGAGGACGCCATCACCCGCCACGGCATCGACTGCGGGTTCGAGCGCACCGGTGAGCTGACCGTGGCCGTCGCCCCGTGGCAGGCGGAGGAGCTCGCCGAGCTGCACGCCACCGCGACCGGGCTCGGCCAGGAGTACCGCCTGCTCGACGGTGAGCAGATGCGCGCCGAGGTGGCCTCACCGACCTACCTCGGGGGCCTGGAGGACCCCGGCTGCGCTCTCGTGGACCCGGCGCGCCTCGCGTGGGGCCTCACGCGGGCGTGCCGGCGCCTCGGGGTGCGGGTGGTCGAGAACACCCGCGTGCAGGCGCTGGAGCGCGAGGGCACCGACGTGGTGGTGCGCACCACGTCGTCGGCCGGCGCGGGCTCCGTGCGGGCCCAGCGGGTGGTCCTGGCGACCGCGGCGATCCCCGGGCTGCTGCCGGCGATGCGCTCGCGGGTGGTGCCGGTCTGGGACTACTCCGTGATGACCGAGCCGCTCCCCGCCGACGTCCGCGCCTCCCTCGGCTGGTCCCGGCGCCAGGGGATCGGGGACGCGGGCAACCGCTTCCACTACTACCGGCTGACCGCCGACGACCGCCTGCTCTTCGGGGGCTACGACGCGATCTACCCCTTCGGCGGTGGCCAGCGCTCCGGTCCGCGCGACACCCGCGACCGCGCCCGCCACGAGCCGACCACGCGGATGCTGGGGGAGCACCTGCTGGCGACCTTCCCCCAGCTCGAGGGGGTGCGGGCCACGCACACCTGGGGCGGCGCGGTGGACACGTGCAGCCGCTTCAACCCCTTCTGGGGCACGTCGATGCGCGGTCAGGTCGGCTACGTGCTGGGGTTCACCGGTCTGGGGGTGGGGGCGTCGAACTTCGGGGCGCGCACCGTGCTGGACCTCGTCGACGGGATCCACTCCGAGGCCACCGCGATGACGATGGTGCGCCGGCGTCCGCTGCCGTTCCCCCCGGAGCCCCTGCGCTGGGTGGGCATCCAGATCACCCGCCACCAGCTCGCCCGCGCGGACGCGAACGGGGGCCGGCGCAGCCTGTGGCTCAAGGCGCTGGACGCCGCCGGCCTGGGGTTCGACTCGTGAGCGCCGCCGCGCGCGGTGGCGCCCCGGCCCCCGGGACGAGCGCGAGCGGATGTCCGCGCGGCGATGTCGACGCGGAGCAGCGTGGGGACCTGGTCGTCACCGGAGGGCGGCTGCTGGTGGACGGGCGCGCCGTCGACGGCGACGTGCTGGTCCGCGGCGGGCGCATCGCGGCCGTCGGCCCCCGAGCGCGCGAGGGCGCGGACCGCTCGACGCCGTGGCTCGACGCGGCCGGCGGCCTCGTGTCCCCGGGCTTCGGTGACGCGCACGTCCACCCCCACCACGCCGGCCTGCAGGTGCTGGGCTGCGATCTCGGCGGCAGCGCCGACGCCTCCCGCTACCTGATGGTCATCGCCGACTTCGCGGCCGAGCGCCCCGGCAGCGGGTGGATCACCGGGGGCGGGTGGTCGATGGAGGCCTTCCCCGGGGGTGTGCCGAGCGCCCGCGCGCTCGACGAGGTCCTCCCTCACCGGCCGGTCTTCCTGCCGAACAGCGACGGGCACGGGGCCTGGGTGAACAGCGCCGCGCTGCGCCTGGCCGGAATCACCCGGGACACCCCCGACCCGCCGGACGGGCGGATCGAGCGCGACGGCGCCGGCGAGCCGACCGGCACGCTGCACGAGGGCGCCGCCGGGCTCGTCGCCGCGCACGTCCCCCTGCCGAGCGAGGAGGAGATGGACGCCGCCCTGCTCGCCGCGCAGGCCCGGATGCTGGCGTGGGGCGTGACGCACTGGCAGGACGCCATCGTCGGAGCGACGGGGGCGGTGGCCGACCCCCTGCCGTCCTACCTGCGCCTGGTGGCCAGCGGGCAGCTGCGCGCCACCGTCGTCGGGGCGCTGTGGTGGGACCGCGGGCGCGGGCTCGAGCAGCTGCCCGACCTGACCGAGCGGCGCGAGCGCGCCCGCGCCGCGGGGTCGCGCCGGTTCTCCGCCGGCACCGTGAAGATCATGCAGGACGGCGTCGCGGAGAACTTCACCGCCGCGATGCTCGAGCCCTACCTCGACGCCTGCGGCTGCGCGGGCACCGGTGACGGCCACTCCTTCCTCACCCCCGAGGAGCTGACCGCGGCCGTGGGAGCACTGCACGCCGGCGGCGTGCAGGTCCACGCTCACGCCCTGGGGGACCGGGCGGTCCGCGAGAGCCTCGACGCGATCGAGGCCGCCCAGGGCGCGCACCCCGGGCGCGACCTGCGCCACCACCTCGCGCACCTGCAGGTCGTGCACCCCGACGACGTCCCGCGGTTCGCCCGGCTCGGCGTCACGGCGAACATCCAGCCGCTGTGGGCGGCGCACGAGCCGCAGATGGACGAGCTGACCATCCCCTTCCTCGGGCAGCGACGGGCCTCCTGGCAGTACCCCTTCGCCGACCTCGCCGCCGCCGGCGCCACGCTGGCCGCGGGCAGCGACTGGCCCGTGAGCACCGCCGACGTGCTCCAGTGCCTGCACGTCGCCGTCAACCGGCGCACCAGCGCCGACGAGGAGCGCTTCCTGCCCCACCAGCGGCTCTCGCTGGACCAGGCGCTCACCGCGGTCACGGCAGGCGTGGCCCACGTCAACCACGACGAGGCCCGCACCGGGCGCCTCGTCCCCGGCCTGGACGGAGACCTCACCGTGCTCGACCGCGACCTGCTCGCCCACCCGCCCGACGAGATCGACGCCGCCCGCGTCACGGCGACCGTCATCGCTGGGCAGGTCCTGCACGACGCCTCGGCGACGCCTGCCGACGGCCGCACGCTGGCGGGGAGCCCGCGGTGAGCACGGCGGTGCGCGCGGGGCAGAGCGTTGTGGTGGGCCAGGGCGGCGCGGCGGACGACGGTGAGGAGCGCGCGGTCGGCGCTGTCGACCTCGTCGGCGTCACCAAGCGCTACGGAGGCGCGGTGGCGGTCGACGACCTGCACCTGGCCATCCCGGCGGGCGAGTTCATCTCCCTCCTCGGGCCCAGCGGGTGCGGCAAGACCACGACGCTGCGCATGATCGCCGGTTTCGAGCAGGCCGACGCCGGACGCATCGAGATCTCCGGCGACCCCGTCGAGCACCTGCCTCCCCACAAGCGCCCCGTGAACACCGTCTTCCAGGCCTACGCGCTGTTCCCGCACATGGACGTCGCCGAGAACGTCTCCTACGGCCTGCGCCAGGCGAAGGTGCCCCGCGCCGAGATCGGGCCGCGGGTCGCCGACGCCCTCGACATGGTGCAGATGGCCGACTTCGCCCACCGCAAGCCCGGCCAGCTCTCCGGCGGGCAGCAGCAGCGGGTGGCCCTCGCCCGGGCGCTGGTCAACCGCCCCTCGGTCCTCCTGCTCGACGAGCCGATGTCCGCGCTGGACCGCAAGCTCCGCGAGGAGATGCAGATCGAGCTCAAGCTCCTCCAGAACCGCCTCGGCATCACGTTCGTCTTCGTCACCCACGACCAGGAGGAAGCGTTGACGATGAGCGACCGCATCGCGGTCCTCGACGCGGGTCACCTCGAGCAGATCGGCACCCCCGACGACATCTACGACCACCCGACGAGCGCCTTCGTCGCCGGGTTCATCGGCCGGCAGAACACCTTCACGGGCGAGGTCGAGTCCGTCGGCGACGGTGAGATCGTCGTCGTCGCGCCCCACGGGCGGGTGGTCGCCGCCGCGACGGTCCCGGCGGACGCCGGCCGGGGCGACCGCGTCATCGCCTCCGTCCGCCCCGAGCGCGTGCGGCTGAGCCCCGAGGACGACGACGCCGGACGCGAGCAGGAGAGCCGCTCCGACAACGCCGTACGGGGCACCGTCGCCGGGGTGTCGCACCTGGGGCACGCGCTCCAGCTCGTGGTCCGCACCGACGACGGGACCGACCTCCTCGTCCGGGTGGACCGCTCCGCCGGCGCCCCCACGACCCTCGGCACACCGGTGGTGTGCCGGTGGGACGCGAGCGCCACGCACGCCTTCGTCGCCCCGAGCAGCACCGACCGTCCCGCCGGCACCGACGCCGGCACCGCCCCTCAGGAGGACCGCCATGACCGCTGACCGCCGACCCACCCATCGAAGCGATCCGCTGCGGGTGCTCCTGCCCTCCGCCACCGCGGCGCGCCTGAGCCGCCGCTCCTTCCTCTCGGCCGCCGGGCTGGTGGGGGGCGCCGCGGGCATCGGTGCGCTCGCGGGGTGCGGTGACGGCTCGCAGACGTCCGCGGCGGGGACCGACGGTGAGATCGAGGACTCGTTGAGCATCTACACCTGGGGTGACTACGACGACCCGCAGGTGTTCGAGGACTTCACGGGCGAGGTCGGACCGCGCATCACCCTCGACGGCTTCGGGTCCAACGAGGAGATGATCGCCAAGCTCGTGGCCGCGCAGGGCACCTCCGGCTACGACATCGTGGTGCCGTCGAGCTACTACGTGCAGCAGATGGTCGATGCCGACCTGCTCATGGAGCTCGACCACGACCTGCTCCCGAACCTGGCGAACGTGCAGGCCGACTTCGCCGACCAGGAGTTCGACCCCGGCAACGCCCACACGGTCGTGAAGTGCTGGGGCACCACCGGGTACGCCTACGACACCCAGGCCATCACCCGTCCGCTGGCCTCGTGGGCGGACTTCTTCGACGCCGCCCAGAACGAGGCGTCCGGCTCGGTCTCGATGTCGGAGGACCCAGGAGAGGTCGTCTTCGCCTACTTCAACGCCAACGGCATCGACCAGAACACCACGGACCCGGCGGACTACGACGCGGCGCAGCAGTTCCTCGTCGACTCGATCGCCCCGCACGTGCAGGCGTTCGACTCCTACCCCGGCAGCTCGGTGATCCCGACCAACGCCCGCACGATGGTCCAGGTGTGGAACGGGGACTCGCGGCTCGGCAAGCTCGCGAACCCGGAGCCGGACCGCTGGCAGTGGGTCCTGCCCGCACCGACGAACCTGTGGCAGGACAACTGGGCGATCGCCGCCGGTGCGCCGAACCCGGTGGCCGCGCACGCCTTCATCAACTACGTGCTGGAGCCCGAGGTCTCGCTCTCGGAGCTGCAGTACATCGGCTACAACACGGCCGTCGAGGGGGTCCAGGAGGCCGCCGCCGAGGCGGGCGTGGAGTACCCGGAGATCATCTTCTTCACCCAGGACCAGCTGGCCACCATGTCCGAGGGGGAGCTGACGGACCTCACGCCCCGCCAGACGGAGATCGTCAACGCGATGCGGGCCAGGGCGGGCACGTGAGACGCCGTCGCCTCGGCGAGGAGGTGCTCGCCGTCCCCGCGGCGTTCTGGCTGCTCGCGTTCTTCGTCGCGCCGGTGGGCCTGGTGGTCTGGTACTCCTTCGGCTACAAGCCGGGGCTGTTCGGCACCCACGCGAACGACGTGCTGTCCTTCGGCCGCTACCGCGAGGCGATCGACGCCACCTTCGCCGCCACCTACGTCCAGACCCTGCAGATCGCCGTCATCGGCACCCTGGCCGCCCTGGTCATCGCCTTCCCCATGGCGTACTGGATGGCGATCAAGGTCGCGCCGCGGTGGCGCGGCCTGCTCATCGGCCTGGTGCTCGTGCCCTACTGGGCGAACTTCCTCGTCCGCACCCTCGGGTGGCAGATCATCCTCACGCCCGACAACCTGCTCTCGCGGATGCTGGAAGGCGTCGGCGTCATCGACGGGCCGCTCGCCCTGATGTACACCCGCGCCGCCGTCCAGCTGGGAGTGGTCTACAACTACCTGCCCCTGATGATCCTGCCGCTGTACGTCGCGCTGGACCGGCTCGACCCGGCCCTGCTCGAGGCGGCCCGCGACCTCGGGGCCAGCGCGTGGAAGGCCCTGTGGACGGTGACGCTGCCGATCGCAGCACCGGGCATCGGCGCCGGGACGCTGCTGGTGTTCGTGCCGCTGATGGGCGACTACATAACCCCGGCGGTGCTCGGCGGGGCCCGCGGCTCGATGGTGGGCCAGCTCGTGGCCAGCCAGTTCCAGTCCGCGCAGAACTGGGCGCTGGGCTCGGCGATGGCGGTGCTGCTCGTGCTGACCATCCTCGTCACCGTGGGCGCCGCGCTGGCGTCGATCCTCGCGGTGCGGGCGGTGGTGCGGGCCAACCGTGCCGTCCGGCTGCCCGCCACGGCCGGAGCCACGGCATGAGCGCCGCCTCACGCACCGGCCCAGCCGACGCGCCGGCTCGTCCGGTGCGACGGCGCTCACGGGTGGACGCGGCGCTCGCGGTCTGGGGGGTGCTCGGCTTCCTCTTCCTCTTCCTGCCGGTGCTCGTGATCGTCGCGTACTCGTTCAACACCGGGCGCTCCATGATGATCTGGGAGGGCTTCGGTCTGGACGCCTATCGGACGGCGCTGAGCAACCCGGCCATGACCGGGCCCGTGCGGGTCTCGCTCATCGCCGGCGTGGGCACCGCGGCCGTCGCGACCGTCCTCGGCACCGCTGCCGGCCTCGCGCTGGCCCGACGCGGCGGTCGGTGGGCGCCGGCGTTCACGCTGCTGCTGGCGCTGGTCATGGTCACCCCGGAGATCGTCGACGCCGTCTCGTTGCTGCCGTGGTTCGTGGCGCTCGGCGCGGACGTCGGCCTGCGGATCTTCGACGTCGGCCAGGTGCGCCTGGTCATCGCGCACTCGCTGTGCGCCACCGCGGTGGTGACGTTCATCGTCCGCGCCCGGAT
>JARIBR010000292.1 GCA_029258695.1 Quadrisphaera sp. | reverse complement strand
TGGCGGTCCGGGCTCGCACTCGCCCCGGGGCACCTCGCAGCGCCGTCCTCGAGCGGCACCTCGCCCCGCCCTCGGTGCGCCGGCTCGTGGCGACCGTGGTCGGCGTCGGCGCGCTCACCGCCGGAGCCTCGCCGGCGGCCTGGGCCGCCCCGGGTGACGCGCCCAGCGCCGCGGCGCCGTGGGTCCCCGCATGGCCGGCAGCCGGGACCACCTCGACCGCCGACGACGGGGCCGACGCCGCCGGGGCCGACGCCGCCGGGGTCGACGTACCGCCCCTCACCGCGACGGTGCCCGCCGCACCCGGAGTGCCGGCGCCGGTCCCACCTCGCGCCCCGGCGCCCTCCTCTGCGCACGAGAGACCCCGGGACGCCCCGGGAGGGGGCGGAGCCCCGAGCGCGGAGACGTCGGCGCCGCGACCCGACGTCGTGGTCGCCCCGGGCGACACGCTGTGGGACATCGCGGCCGCACACCTGCCCGCGGGCGCACCGCCCGCGGCGGTCGCGGCGCGGTGGCCGCGCTGGTGGGAGGCGAACCGAGCCGTCATCGGAGACGACCCCGACCTCGTCCTCCCCGGCCAGCACCTCCACGAGCCCGCGGGAGGGCCCGCATGAGCCTCGCACCGACGGAGCTGCGGGTGTGGCCCGTGCCCGTCGTCGACCCTCAGCCGGCGACCGCCAGCCCCATCCTCGAGCGCCGCGGCGGACCGACCCAGGAGGTGCTGCCCTGGGGGGCTCCGAGCGACCACGTCGTCGGCCTCGGCCCGCTGCGGGCGGCTGCGCGGCCGCGTGGCGCCGCCGCGGTGACGCTCGCGGCCCCCGCCCCCTTCCCGGCGCCACCGTGGGAGGAGGACGACGGCCCTCGTGCGACGCCCGCCCGCGACCTGCCGGACGCCCTACCCCTGGCCCGCACCATCGCCACGACGACCCTCGAGGCACTGACGGGAGCCAGGCCCGCCTCGCAGCTTCTCCGCTGGTTCGCGCCTGACGTCCACACCCAGGTCGCCGCGCGGTGCGTCGCCGCCCGCGCCCGGCGGCGCCCCGGAGCCACCCTGCCCCGCACGATGGTCCGGGGCATGACCTCGTGCGCGCCGAGCGACCACGTGGTGGAGATCGCCGCGGTGGTCGTCATCGCTCCCCGCGTCGCCGCGATGGCGCTGCGCCTGGAGGGATGGGACGGACGCTGGCGGGTGACGGCGCTCGAGCTCCGGTGATCGTCCGAGGCTCAGCGGCCGCCACGCTCAGCGGCACGGCGTGCGCGACGGTTCCCGCTGCCCGCGCCGTCGCCCCGACCGCCGTCAGCGCGATCGCCCTGCTCCGCACCGCTGACCTCGACGTCGCCGTCCGCCGTCGGCGCGCTGTACCGCAGCCGGCCCTCGTCCTGGGCAGGCGCGTCGAGACCGGGCGCCACGAGCAGCGGCCCCTCCTCGGCAGCCGGGGCGCTGCCACCGCCGGAACGGCTCCACGCGGGCACCGAGGGAGGCGCCTGGCCGGTCAGGGGCGCCTGCGGGGACGGGCCGGGGGTCGGCGCCGCCACCTGCACGTCCAGGTGGAAGACGTACCCGACGGACTCCTCCTTGATCGCCTCGAGCATGGCCTGCCAGAGGAGGAACCCCTCGCGCTGGTACTCCACGAGCGGGTCCTTCTGGGCCATGGCTCGCAGGGAGATGCCCTCCTGGAGATAGTCCATCTCGTAGAGGTGCTCCCGCCACTTGCGGTCGAGGACGGAGAGGATGACCCGCCGCTCGAGCTCGCGCATCGCCTCGGGACCCAGGGCGGCCTCGCGAGCGGCCAGCTGGGTCTGCGCGTCGGAGAGGACCTCGGCGGTGATGAGGTCGGCGGTCAGCGCGTGACGTCCCCCGTGCTCCTCCTCCACCTCCTCGACGGTGATCGACACGGGGTACAGGCTGCGCAGAGCCGTCCACAGCTGCTCGAGGTCCCAGTCCCCGGGAAAGCCGTCAGAGGTGGCCGAGGTGACGTAGGACCGCACGGTGTCCTCGAGGAAGTGGCCCACCTGCTCGTGGAGGTCCTCGCCCTCGAGCACGCGCCGACGCTGGGCGTAGATGACCGTCCGTTGCCGGTTGAGGACGTCGTCGTACTTCAGGACGTTCTTGCGGATCTCGACGTTGCGCGACTCCACCTGGCTCTGGGCGCTGGCGATGGCCCGAGAGACCATCTTCGACTCCAGCGGCACGTCGTCCGGGATCCCGGCCTTGGAGAGCAGCATCTCCGCGGCCCCGGAGTTGAACAGCCGCATGAGGTCGTCGGTCATCGACAGGTAGAACCGCGACTCCCCCGGGTCGCCCTGGCGCCCGGACCGGCCCCGCAGCTGGTTGTCGATGCGCCGCGACTCGTGCCGCTCGGTGCCCAGCACGTAGAGGCCGCCCAGCTCGAGCACCTCGTCGTGACCCGCACCCACCGCCTCGTGGGCGCGCGCCAGCGCCGCAGGCCACTGCTCGTCGTACGCCTGCTCGTCCTCGACGGGGTCGAGACCGCGCTCGTTCATCTCCGCCACGGCCAGGAACTCAGCGTTGCCGCCGAGCATGATGTCGGTCCCCCGCCCGGCCATGTTGGTCGCGACGGTGACGGAGCCCTTGCGGCCCGCCATCGCCACGATCGCCGCCTCCCGGGCGTGCTGCTTGGCGTTGAGCACCTCGTGGCGCACCTGGCGCGAGCGGAGCTGCTGCGCGAGGTACTCGCTCTTCTCCACCGACGTGGTGCCCACCAGGACCGGCTGGCCCTGCCCGTGTCGTTCGACGATGTCGTCCACGACGGCCTCGAACTTGGCCACCTCGGTCTTGTACACGAGGTCCGGCTGGTCCACGCGCGCCATCGGCCGGTTCGTCGGGATCACCACGACGCCCAGCTTGTACGTGGAGTTGAACTCCGCCGCCTCGGTCTGGGCGGTGCCGGTCATCCCGGAAAGCTTGTCGTAGAGGCGGAAGTAGTTCTGCAGCGTGATGGTCGCCAGCGTCTGGTTCTCGGCCTTGATGGCCACCCGCTCCTTGGCCTCGATGGCCTGGTGCATGCCCTCGTTGTAGCGACGACCCGCGAGGATGCGACCGGTGTGCTCGTCGACGATGAGAACCTCACCGTCCATGACCACGTAGTCCTTGTCGCGCTTGAACAGCTCCTTGGCCTTGACCGCGTTGTTGAGGTAGCCGACGTAGGGGGTGTTCACGGAGTCGTAGAGGTTGTCGATGCCGAGGTGGTCCTCCACGGCGGCGATGCCTGGCTCGAGAACCCCGACGGTCCGCTTCTTCTCGTCCACCTCGTAGTCACGCTCGCGCACCAAGCGGCTGGCGATGCGCGAGAACTCGGCGTACCACCGCGAGGCGTCCCCGCCCGCGGGTCCCGAGATGATGAGGGGGGTGCGGGCCTCGTCGACGAGGATCGAGTCCACCTCGTCGACGATGGCGAAGTGGTGACCGCGCTGGACGAGCTCGCCGGACGACTGAGCCATGTTGTCGCGCAGGTAGTCGAAGCCGAACTGGGTGTTGGTGCCGTAGGTGACGTCCGCCGCGTACTGGGTGCGACGCTCGTCGGGCGACATGCCGTCGAGGATGCAGGCGCTGGACATGCCCAGGTGACGGAAGACCCGGCCCATGAGCTCGCTCTGGTACCGCGCCAGGTAGTCGTTGACGGTGATCACGTGGACGCTGCCGCCGGTCAGGGCGTTGAGGTACGCGGGGGCCGTGGCCACCAGCGTCTTCCCCTCGCCCGTCTTCATCTCCGCGATGTTGCCGAGGTGCAGGGCCGCTCCGCCCATGAGCTGGACGTCGAAGTGCCGCTGCCCGAGGGTTCGGCGGCTGGCCTCCCGGACGGCGGCGAACGCCTCGGGGAGCAGCTGGTCGAGCGTCTCACCCGAGCCCCCGGCGTACCGGGCGCGGAAGCGGTCCGTCTCCTCGCGCAGCTCCGCATCGCTCAGGGCGAGGAAGTCGTCCTCCAGCACGTTGATCTGCGCGACGATCGCCGTCAGCCGTCGCAGCGTCCGGCCTTCGCCGATGCGCAGCACCTTGTCGAGCACGGGGGCCATGGGGATCTCCTCGGGGCGAGTGCTGCGCCACCGCGGCGACGCACTGACCGGACGACCACGCGCACGTACCGGGTCGGTCCAACAGCGACGATCGTAGTCGGCGAGACCGCCCTCCGGGGCGACGGCCCCGCACCGGGTCGCCTGCTTCGCGACCAGCGGAACCCGCCGACGCTCGAGCACCCGCCGCACCACCACCCGGCACCACACCGGGGCCGCAGCGCCTCCTGGTGGGTGGTGGGGGTATGGGTCGGGCCCGGTCCCGGGGCCCGCGTGGTGGCGGGGTCCCGGGCCGGGCCCGTGGTGGTGCGATCCATCCCCCTCACGAGGGGGTGGTGTGGTGTGGTGTGGGTGTCCGGCGGTGACCTGCTCTCCCACG
>JARIBR010000311.1 GCA_029258695.1 Quadrisphaera sp. | reverse complement strand
CCCCAGTGTCTCACCGACCGGGGCGCGCGCCGCTCGCGTCGGGCACCGACCGCCACGAGGCAGCGGCCCGGTGCGCGCCGGCTCGAACGGTGCCCACCTCCCAGGCGCGCTGGTGGCCGGCAGCCAGCAGCACCCAGAAGGCCCCGCCCGCGATGATCACGTCGCCGAGGCTGAAGACGTTGGCCAGGGGCAGCGCGGCCGGGACGGCGAAGACGTCACCGAGGAAGCCCAGCACGGGGTCCTCGACCGACCCGGAGTTGACGAACGTCGTCTCCGTGGAGATGCCCGCGGACTCACGAGCCGCGGCGGTCGAGGGCAGCGTCCCACCGTTGAGACCGATCGTGATGCCGTTCGACGCCGCCCCGAGCGCCAAGAACCACAAGCCCGGCACGTGCAGGTTCACCGCGACGAAGACGCCGGCGAGCGCGTAGCTGGCGGTGTGCACGCCCGCGGCGGCGCCGGGCGGCAGACCGGGCACCTCGAGCACGGCCACCTGCACCGCGAACGTCACCGGGAGGAGCCACCACGCGCGCCACCGCAGGCCCGCCAACCGGGAGAGCCTCCCGCCGGTCAGCGGCACGGCGACGATCGCCAGCAGGGCGAAGGTCAGGACGAGCACGGCGCTCCGCCTCGTCGGTCGGCGGCCGCACGGGTCTCGTGGAGCGCTGCGCCGCGGGCTCGGCGGACCCCCAGGACCGCCTCACCGGTGGCCGCGGCGCCGCGCGGGCGCCCCACGAGGTGGCCCTGGAGGACGTCGACACCGAGCCGCCGAAGGTGTGCCGCTGCCGCGGCGCTCTCCACGCCCTCGGCCACCACGCGCAGCGAGAGGTTGTGCCCGAGCTCGACGATGGAGCGCACGAGCACCTCGTCGTGGCTCCCGGGCGCGAGCTCGGCGACGAAGCTGCGGTCGATCTTGAGCTCGTCCACCCTCAGCCGCTGCAGCAGGACCAGCGAGGAGTAGCCGGTCCCGAAGTCGTCGATGGACAGCTGCACGCCCATCGCCCGCAGCTCGGCGAGGATCCGCTGGGCGGCCCGGGGGTCCGCCATGAGGGAGGACTCCGTGACCTCGACGGTGAGGCAGGAGGCCGGCACCCCGGACAGCTCCAGGAGCGACCCGACGTGCGAGGGCAGGTTGAGGTCGGAGAGCTGGCGGGCGGAGAGGTTGACGGCGATGGAGCCCTCCCACCCTCCCGAGCGCCACCGCGCCAGCTCGCCGAGGGCGCTCTCGAGCACGTAGGTGGTGATGGGCGCGATGAGGCCGGCGCTCTCGGCGAGGTCGATGAACGCGGCGGGCTCGAGACGGCCCAGCTCCGGGTGGTTCCAGCGCACGAGCGCCTCGACCGCGACGAGGTCGCCGGTCCTGGCGTCGGACTGGGGCTGGTAGTCGACGACGAGCTGGCCGGCGTCGATGGCCTCGCGCAGCTGGGGCAGGAGCATGAGACGCCCGACGGAGCGCGAGTCGCTGCCGGGGACGTGCACGCAGGCGCGCGCCCGCTCGCCCTTGGCCTCGTACATGGCGATGTCGGCCTTCTTGAGCGCGCTGTGCACGTCTTCGAGCGGCGCCGCCTCGGAGGTGGTGATGCCGATGGAGGCCTGGACGGCCAGGCGGGTCTGGGCCACCTCGACGGGCCGGGAGAGGTCGTGCAGGACGCGGGCGGCGAGGGCCTGGGCGGCGGCGAGGGGCTCGGCGGAGGACAGGACGACGGCGAACTCGTCACCGCCCAGGCGTGCGACGGTCGCGTCCAGCCCCGGCTCGGCCGCGGCGGCGCTCAGCCGGGCGGAGACCTCGCACAGGAGGTCGTCGCCCACGTGGTGGCCCAGCGTGTCGTTGACGTCCTTGAAGTGATCGAGGTCCAGCAGCAGGACGGCGACGCCGCGCTCGTGCTGGCGGGCGATCGCGCGCTCCACGGCGCCGCGGAACAGCGTGCGGTTCCCCAGCCCCGTCAGGGGGTCGTGCAGCGACTGGTGCTCGCGGGTCGCTGCCAGCAGGGCCGTGCGGCGCACCGCGAGGACGGGCAGGACGAGGAGGGGGAGCATGAGGACGGAGACGTTGGCGAGGACGGCCGCGATAGGACCCAGCGCCACCAGGACGCCCGAGGTCTCGAGCTGGAACACCACGTCGTGGCGCACGGTGGGCACGATGCGCTGACCTGTGGCCAGGGCCGCGATGATGCTGACGAGGAGGTGGTTGACCAGACCGAATGTGAGGCCTGCGACCAGGGCGGGAACCAAGGTCGACCCGTCGAACGACTGGAATCCTCCGAGCAGCTCGTGACCGCTGGCCCACGAGAACACGGCTCGCGCGGCAAGGAGGCTGAGGGCGTACTGGCCGGCGTTGAAGGCGACCTGGACGAGTCGTCGACGACCTCGCAGGTCGTCCAGCGCTCCGGCGAAGACCTGCGTGACCATCACCAGCCACAGAGGCCCGACGACGATGAGCGCGACCGCGAACGTGGTGGAGATGGTGGTGGCGCTCACGGTGTTGTCCCGCCTCGTCACCGGGACCGCCGTCAGCTCGCTGACCACGAGGGCGATGACGAGCGCGACCAGCGGGACGGGGTGGCGCGCGAGCGACACGCCGACGGGACTGAGGAGGACGACGAGAGCCAGCACAGCGAGGCCGAGCGCTGCGACCGACCACGCATACGTCGTCAGGGGCGAGAGCCTGTTCGTCTTCCGCCGAGGTGCCGCCGCGCCTCGCACGGCGGCACCCTGGGCGACGGGGTCGCTGACCATGGGACGTCAGGCGGCCTGGTGCTCGGTCGAGACGACGCCGCACCGCGCGGGGTGGCTCATCACCACCACTTGAAGCCAGCGCCGGTGAGCGCCACCAGCGCCGCGACAGCCGTCGCGGACCCAGCAGCGTGCATGGCGACCTTACGGGAAACCCACTTGCTCATCTGAGTTCCTTCCCTCCACTCAGGGGCAGACCCGATGTCTGCCCTCGAGCACTCCGTCGTCGAGGAGCGTCGGGAGGTGAAGGCCCGGTCGTCGCCGTCACCGGATCGGCCGGCTCGTGCACCCTCACGGCCCAGCGCGACGCCTCGGCAGGAGGGCCGGGAGCGCCTCGGCGTGACGGCGGGTCAGGAGCGTGCGGCGCGCAGCGCCTCGCCGTCGCGGACCGGCGTCAGGTCCGCGTAGACCTCCAGGTGCAGGCCCCCGGGCCCGCGCCCGTAGCGGGTCAGGGCGCAGTTGCCCTGCGGGTCACCCTCGTCGATACCGACGGCCGTGTCCTCGTCGAGCCCCTCGAGCGCCGTGCGCACGTTCATGATCACCGCCTGGTGGGAGACGAGGAGGACGCGCTGGAAGGCGAAGCGCGGCAGGTCGAGCGCGAGCAGCGAGCGCACCCGCAGCAGCACGTCCGCCCAGTTCTCGCCGCCCGGTGGGCGGTACCAGACCTTGCCGAGCAGGGCCTTGCGCTCGGCCTCCTCCGGCAGCTCCTGGGCGACGCCGCGGCCGGTCAGCCGCTCCAGCGCGCCCTGGTCACGCTCGCGCAACCTCTCGTCGCTGCGGAAGAGCACCTCCTCGCCGTCCGGCGCAGCGCGCAGCGCCGCGACCACGCGCTCGGCCGTGCCGACGGCGCGCCGGTACGGGGAGGTGACCACCACGGTGGGCCGCTGGCCCGCGGGCAGCGCGGCCATCCACGCGCCGACGGCCTCCGCCTGCGCCTCACCCTGCGCGGTCAGCTCGACGTCGGCGTCCCGGTCCTCGATGTCGACGGTGAGCGCACCTGCGTCCCAGGCCGCCCTCGCGGCCTCGTTGCCCGCGCTGGTGCCGTGCCGCAGGAGCCACAACGAGGCCGGTGACTGCGCCGGCGTCGGGCCCGACTCGAGAGGGCGCAGGTCCATGGGCCGACGGTAGGCGCGCCGGTGCGCGCACGCCCGGCCAGACCACCGGTGCGGCGCGACGACGGACCGATCAGCCGATCGTCACCGCCGGGCCGGACCTCTGCGATCAGCCCAGCGTCACCGGCTTGACGATGTCGGCGTAGACGAGCACCACCGTCATGGTGAGGAACAGCGCGACGACCGCGTAGGTCACCGGGAGCAGCCGGGCGAGGTCGAACGGCCCGGGGTCCGGACGCCCGCGGCGACGGGCGATCGAGCGCCTCGCGCCCTCCCACAGGGCCCCGGCGACGTGACCGCCGTCCAGCGGCAGCAGCGGCACGAGGTTGAACAGGCACAGCGCGAGGTTCACCGAGCCGAGCAGACCGAGCATGATCGAGACGCGCTCGGTGGTCGTGGAGAACAGGTCCGACGTGGCCACCTCACCGGACAGGCGCCCGACGCCCACCAGGCCGATCGGTCCGTCCGGGTCCCGGGGCCCGGACCCGAAAGCGGCCTCGGCGACCTCCACCATCCGCACCGGCAGCGTCACGACGATGCCGGCGGTGCGCACCGTGTAGTCGGCGATGACGCCGGGCACCTCCGAGACCGGCTGGCGCTCCAGGGCGGTCGGCGCCGTGGAGGTGAGCCCGATGAACCCGGCCCGGGTGGTCTGCACCGCCCCGGAGGCGTCGGTGACGGGCGCCCCGTCCGGGCCGACCTGCGCGACGGTGTTCTCGACCGGGGTGAGCGTCAGGGTCATCTCGCGCCCGTCGCGCTCGACGACCACGGGCACCGGTGAGCCCACGCGCGGGCGCACCAGCTCGCCGACCTGGGCGGTCGTGCGCACCGGCTCGCCGGCGACGGAGACGATGACGTCACCGGGCTCCACCCCCGCCTGCGCGGCGGGCGTCGCGGGGTCCGCGGGGCCGCACCCGTCCTGGGCGGCCTGCCCGGCGGGCACCACGCAGCGGCTGACCGAGGCCACCTCCGCGCCCGGCTGCGCCGCGGGGATGCCCGTGACGCTGAGCATGAGGCCGATGAACAGGACGGCGAGGACGAAGTTCATCGCCGGCCCCCCGAGCATCACCACGAGGCGCTTGCGCACCGGCAGGCGGTAGAACGTCCGAGGGTCCTCCCCCTCGC
>JARIBR010000265.1 GCA_029258695.1 Quadrisphaera sp. | reverse complement strand
GCATGCCCTCAGCGTAGGAGCCGGCGCCGACCGCCCCGCGACCCGCTGCTCGCGTGGTGGTGGGGGCGGGTGGCGTGCAGGCTGGGCGCATGGACCTCCTGGTGCTCGGCGGCGGCGGCTTCCTCGGATATCACGCGGTGGTCCGTGCGCTCGCCGCCGGCCACCGCGTCGCGACGTTCTCCCGGCACCGCGAGCCGGTGGTCGACGGGGTCGAGACGCTCGTCGGCGACCGGGACGGCGACCTGTCCGCGCTGCGCGGTCGCGAGTTCGACGGCGTCGTCGACACCGGCTCCGACGCCGGTCAGGTGCGCGCCACGGCGCAGCTGCTGCGCGGACGGGTCGGCGCCTACGGGTTCGTCTCGGGCATGAGCGTGTACGCCCCCGACGGGCCGGCGGTGCCCGACGAGAGCGCCCCGGTCCGCCGCGCCGGCGCGGGATACGACGGCGACGTGCTGCAGGAGCGCTCCCTGGAGAAGCTGGCCTGCGAGCAGGTCCTCGCGCAGGCGCTGCCCGACACGGCGGTGACGATCGCGCGGGTGGGCATCATGACCGGTCCCCGCGACCCCTCCGACCGCTTCACCTGGTGGCCGGTGCGTGTCGCCCTGGCCCTCGCCGGTGAGGGCGACCGGACGGTCCTGGCGCCGGGCGACCCGGCGCGCAGCGTCCAGCACTCCGACGCCCGCGACATCGCCGGGTGGCTGGTCTCGATGCTGGACCGCCGGCGCGCCGGGGTGTTCAACGCCGTGGGGCCGGGACGCGAGGAACCGGTCGGGGAGGTCCTCGCCGCGTGCGCCCGCGCCGCGGGCGCCGGCCCCGGCGACGTGGAGTGGGTGTGGGCCGACGAGACGTTCACGGCCGGTCAGCTGGCCGGCGTCACCGACGAGCAGCGCCCGCTGTGGTTCCCCGAGCCGCAGATCCCCCAGGCCGCGATCGACTCCTCGGCCGCGGTCGCGGCGGGCCTGCGGTTCAGGCCTGCCGAGGAGACCGCCGCCGCCGTGCTCGCCGAGGTGCGCGAGCAGGGACGTCTCGACGACCTGGCCGCCGGGTGGCCCGCGGAGCGCGAGGCGGAGCTGGTGCGGCGGTGGCGCGCCGTGGCGGGCGGCCCGGGCCCTCGGTCCTGAGGGACGCCCTCAGCCGGCGGAGACCTCGTCGGAGACCTCGTCCGGCACGGTGTTCATCGGCACGCCCCGGCGCTCGAGCACCACGACGAAGACCCGGTAGAGCACCAGGCCGAGGGCGGCGACGAGGCTGAGGACCAGCAGCACGGAACCGTACGACGACGGCGCCCCGGCCGCGGACAGACCGCCGAGGAGGTCGAGGTCCTGCTCCATCAGCGTGGCCGTGTAGGCGATGCCGATGGGGATCGCCACGTTGATGGTGAGGTTGTAGAAGCCGATGGAGATGCCGGACTGCGCCGGGGGCACCCGCATGACGGCGGTGGAGACCAGCGGCCCGTACATCAGCGCGAAGGCCATGCCGAAGGCGACCATCGAGACCACGAAGATCCAGACGCCCGCCTCGACGAGCAGCGCCGGCACGAGCAGCGAGACGACGATGAGCACCAGCGCGGCGGTGATGGCCTGCTTCGAGGTGAGGTACCGCGCGATCCAGCCCGTCGCCGTCCCGACGGCGATCGCGGCGAGGTAGCCCGGCACGAGCAGCAGCGAGACCCCGCTGAGGTCGTAGCCGTACACGTCGGAGATGAGGAAGGGGAACATGAACTGGTAGCCCAGCTGCACCGAGTACGTGACGAACACGACCACGAGCATCATCGTGTACTGGGCGTTGGCGAAGAAGGCGCTGGTGATCAGCGCGCCCTCGTGGGTCTTGACGTGCCAGACGAACAACGCGAGGGCGACGACGATCACCGGCAGGTACCAGAGCGTGAAGTCCTGCATGAACAAGATGACGCCCGTGGCGACGACCGCGACGAGGAACAGGCCGAACACGTCCAGCGACCCGTCGCCGGTCTCCTCCGCGGGCACGGTGCGCAGCACCACCGGGATGGCCAGCAGGGCGAGGAGCGTGACGAGGAAGAACACCTGCCACCCGACGTAGGTGGCGATGAAGCCGCTCCCGACCGTGCCGAGGAGCAGGGAGAGCTGGAACGCCGCGGTGCTGTACCCCAGGTACTTCTTCTGCTCGTCGCCGGTGAAGTGCTTGGTGACGTAGATGACGAACAGCGTCTCGGCTGCGGCCAGACCCGCCGTCTGGATGATGCGTCCCACGAGGATCAGCGTGAAGCTGGCCTGGAAGACGAAGCCGACGACCGAGCCGACCGACATGAGGACGATCGCGAAGATCATCAGCTTGCGGATGGGGATCGTGTCCGCGAGCGCGGAGTAGACCACGGCTCCGATGCCGATGATGACGCCGGCGAGGGTCGCCTGCAGGCTCACCTCGGTCACGGGGAGGTTCAGGTCCTCCGAGATCGGCAACGACATGAACTTGAAGCCGTTGTCGATGACGAGGGAGAACACGAACATGACGAGCAGGACGGGGACGGCCCGGCGGGGGTCCAGCGCGCGAGCCGTGGTCGACGGCGTGCGGGCGGCGGTCATCCGACGAGCTCCAGCGCGATCTCGATCATGGCGGTGAACGCGGTCTGCCGCTCCTCGGCGGTGGTCTTGGCGTGCGTCACCAGGTGGTCGCTGACGGTGAAGATCCCGAGCGCGTCCACCCCGGCGGCGGCGGCGTTGGCGAAGAGCCCGGCCGCCTCCATCTCCACGGCGAGGATCCCCATCGCGGCCCACCGCTGCGAGGCGCTCGGGTCGGCGTTGTAGAAGACGTCCGAGGACAGGACGTTCCCCACGTGGGTGCGCTGCCCACGCTCGTCAGCGGCCCGCTTGGCGCGCTCCAGGAGACGGTAGGAGGACAGCGGCGCCCACCGGCCGGGGAGGTCGAACTGGTCGACGTAGCTCGAGTCGGTCGAGGCGCCCTGGGCGATGACGACGTCGTAGAGGTCCATGTGCTCCTGCATGGCGCCGCAGCTGCCCACG
>JARIBR010000264.1 GCA_029258695.1 Quadrisphaera sp. | reverse complement strand
TGGACGTCTCTTACGGAACCATCTTCCTCTCGGAGGTGGGGGGCACCGCGATGCTCACCCTCCTCGGGTGCGGGGTGGTGGCCAACGTGCTGCTCACGGGGACGAAGGGGCAGGGCGCCGACTGGCTCCTCGTCAACTTCGGCTGGGGGCTCGCGGTGTTCGCCGGCGTCTTCGTGGCCTTCCGTACCGGGGCGCACATCAACCCCGCCGTGACGATCGGCCTGTGGACGTCGGCGGCCGAGGAGTACGCACCCGGCATCTCGATCAGCATCATCACCACGCTCCTCTACCTCGCGGGCCAGCTCCTGGGAGGCGTGCTCGGCGCGGTGATCATGTGGCTCGCGTACAAGCAGCACCTCGACGTCCACGACGAGCCGGCGGAGAAGCTCGGCGTGTTCGCCACCGGCCCGCAGATCCGCAGCTACGGCTGGAACCTCGTCACCGAGGTCATCGGCACCTTCGTCCTCGTCTACGTGATCATCAAGTTCGGCAGCACGCCGAACGACCTGGGCCCGCTGGCGGTCGCCCTGCTCGTCGTCGGGATCGGGGCGAGCCTCGGTGGCCCCACCGGGTACGCCATCAACCCCGCCCGTGACCTCGGGCCCCGCATCGCCCACGCCCTCGTGCCGATCAAGGGCAAGGGCGGCAGCGACTGGGGCTACTCCTGGGTGCCCGTCGTCGGCCCCGTCGTCGGTGGCGGGCTCGCCGGTCTCGTGGCGCTCGGCATCGGCTGACCCTCGGCGGCGAGGACCGGCTGCCGACCGACCGTCACCGCCGCCCGTCACGACCCGGCGCCCGAGCGCGTCGGCCCCGTCACCCCCTGAGCAAGGAGAGCCACCATGACCCAGTACATCGTCGCCATCGACTCGGGGACCACGTCCTCGCGCTGCATCCTCTTCGGCCACGACGGCAAGATCGCCGCGACCGGCCAGAAGGAGCACGAGCAGATCTTCCCGCGCGCCGGCTGGGTCGAGCACGACCCGGCCGAGATCTGGGCCAACACCAAGGAGGTCGTGGCGCAGGCGCTGGAGAGCGCCGGCGCCACCACCGACGACATCGTGGCGCTGGGCATCACCAACCAGCGCGAGACCGCGGTGGTGTGGGACAAGAACACCGGCGAGCCGGTCTACAACGCCATCGTCTGGCAGGACACCCGCACCGCGAGGATCGCCGAGGAGCTCGGCGAGCTGGGCGGGGGGGCCGAGCGCTACAAGGACCGCGTCGGCCTGCCGCTGGCCACGTACTTCGCCGGACCGAAGGTCAAGTGGATCCTCGACAACGTCGACGGCGCCCGCGAGAAGGCCGACTCCGGCGACCTGGTCATGGGGACCATCGACACGTGGGTGCTGTGGAACCTCACCGGCGGCACCGACGGCGGCGCGCACCTCACCGACGTCTCCAACGCCTCGCGGACGATGCTCATGGACATCCGCGAGCTCGAGTGGCTGCCGGACATCGCCGAGGACATGGGGATCCCCACCTCGATGCTGCCCGAGATCCGCTCCAACTCGGAGGAGTTCGGCCACTGCGCGCCGGGCACCGGGCTCGAGGGCGTCCTCATCGCCGGCGTCCTGGGTGACCAGCAGGCGGCGACCTTCGGCCAGGTGTGCTTCGAGCCCGGCACGGCCAAGAACACCTACGGCACCGGCAACTTCCTGCTGCTCAACACCGGCGAGGAGCCCGTCCTGTCGCAGAACGGCCTCCTGACCACGCCGTGCTACAAGCTGGGTGACGCCAAGACCGTCTACGCCCTCGAGGGTTCCATCGCCGTCACCGGTTCGCTGGTGCAGTGGGCCCGCGACAACCTCAAGATGATCGACAGCGCGGACAAGATCGAGGAGTCGGCGCGCTCGGTGGACGACAACGGTGGCGCGTACTTCGTGCCGGCGTTCTCCGGGCTCTTCGCCCCGCACTGGCGCTCCGACGCCCGCGGGGCGATCGTCGGGCTGACGCGCTACGTGAACAAGGGCCACCTGGCGCGCGCGGTGCTCGAGGCCACGGCGTACCAGACGCGCGAGGTGGTCGACGCGATGAACGCCGACTCCGGCGTCGACCTCACCGAGCTGCGCGTCGACGGCGGCATGGTGGCCAACGAGCTGCTCATGCAGTTCCAGGCCGACCTCCTCGACGTCCCCGTCATCCGGCCGGAGATCGCCGAGACCACCGCGCTGGGCGCCGCCTACGCCGCCGGTCTCCACAGCGGGTTCTGGTCCGGGCTGGACGAGCTGTCCGACCTGTGGGCCGAGGACAAGCGCTGGGAGCCGCAGATGGACTCCGAGCTGCGCGAGAAGAAGTACCGCAAGTGGACCAAGGCCGTCGAGCGCACCCTGGACTGGGTCGACGAGGACGACGACTGACCGGCCCGACCGACGCGAGGGGCCGCGGGGCCAGCGCTCCGCGGCCCACGCGCGCGCTGGCCGGCTCGCGGGAGGTGGGCGGTGTGAGCCGCAGCACGCCGCCGCCGTCGCCGGCGCTCGCGGGGCCGCCGTACCGTTGAGGAGTGCTGAGGGCGATCCTGCGACCGGCTCCGCTGGGCCTGCTCGTCCTCGTCCTCGCCCTGGCCACCGGCTTCGCCTTCCTCGGGCAGTGGCAGCTGGAGCGTTCACGGTCCTCGGAGTCGGCCCCCGCGCTGGAGACGCCGCGGCCGCTCACCGACGTCCTCGCGCCGGCGGAGACCTTCACGGGGCCCGTGGACGGCCAGGTGGTCACCGCGACGGGGCGCTTCCGCGACGGGGCCGGGACCCCCGGCGACGGCGCGCAGGTGCTCGTGGACGGGCGTGACCAGGGTGGGCGCGACGGCAGCTGGGTCGTGGCCCCGTTCGACGTCGCGACCGCCGGCGGGCCGGCGGTCCTGCCGGTGGTGCGCGGCTGGGTCCCCGCCGACGTCGCCGCCGGCGGCCTGGACGGCGTCGCTCCGCCGCCGGCGGGGGAGACCACGGTGCGCGGGCGCCTGCTGCTCGGCGAGCCCGCGCGCGGGGTGAGCACCGGCCCCGGCGCACCCACGAGCCTGAGCGCGGTGGCGCCCGCCGACCTCGTGAACCTCTGGGGCCCGCCGATCTTCACGGGCTTCGTCGTCGCCGCGTCCCCGGTGTCCGAGCCTCCGCTGGAGCCGGTGGCCGCCACAGCCCCGACGCACGGCACCGACTTCCGCAGCCTGTCCTACGGACTCCAGTGGTTCCTCTTCGCCGGTCTCGCCCTCTTCGCCTGGTGGCGCGTGGTGAAGGAGCGGTTCCTGCCCGAGGAGCCGGCCGGCGACGACGACCCGCTGTCCCAGCTCGAGGCGCGCCGAGCGCGCGACGACCATCCCGACGACCGTCACCAGCCCGTGGAGGCCCCGTGAGCACCGCCACCCGCATGTCCACCCGAGGAGACCGGCAGGTCGCACCCGCCCTGACCCGCTACCGGGTCATGGCGATCGTCACCGGCGTCATGCTGGTCCTCCTGACGATCTCCTTCGCCCTGGGGCTGGTGGGGGTGGACACCGGCGGTGTCGGCGTCACGATCGCCATCGCCCACGGGTGGGTCTACGTGGTCTATCTCGTCACCGTGTTCGACCTCTGGTCGCGGCTGAGGTGGCCCTTCGGCCGGTTCGTCGCCCTGGTTCTCGCCGGGGTGGTCCCGATCGTCTCCTTCGTCATGGAGCACCGGATCGTCCGCGAGGTGCGCGCCGCCGGGCTCGTCCCCGACCCCGCCGAGCGTGACCAGCGCACCGGCGACGACGTCGCGAGCCGGTACCGGTGAGCGCCCCCGAGCGCGGCCCGCTGGCGCGCACCCAGAGCCCCGAGCAGGACCCGCCGGCGGAGCCCGACGCCGAGGCGCAGGCGCGCCCGGTCCCGACCGCCGCGCGGCAGCAGGCAGCGGCCTCTGCGCAGACCGACCACGCCCCCGTCCTCGTCGTGGACTACGGGGCGCAGTACGCCCAGCTCATCGCCCGGCGGGTGCGCGAGGCCTCCGCGTTCTCCGAGATCGTGCCGTCGAGCACGCCGGTGGAGGAGATGCTCGCGAAGCGTCCTGCCGCGGTGATCCTCTCCGGTGGACCGTCGTCGGTCTACGCCGAGGGCGCCCCGCCGGCCGACCCGGCGCTGTTCGAGGCGGGGGTGCCCGTGCTGGGCATCTGCTACGGGTTCCAGGCGATGGCCCGTGCGCTGGGCGGCGCCGTCGAGCGGACCGGGGCGCGCGAGTACGGGGGGACGCCGGTCACGGTGGACACCGGCGAGCCCTCCGTGCTGCTGGGCGGCCAGCCGGCCGCGCAGGACGTGTGGATGAGCCATGGCGACTCCGTCACCGCCGCCCCGGAGGGCTTCGCCGTCACCGCCTCGTCGCCCGGCGCCCCGGTGGCGGCCTTCGAGGACGCCGGCCGTCGCCTGTTCGGGGTGCAGTGGCACCCCGAGGTGCGTCACTCCGCCCACGGGCAGGCGGTGCTGGAGAACTTCCTGCGCGAGGGGGCGGGCCTGGCTGGCGACTGGACCACGAGCTCGGTCATCGACGAGCAGGTCGCACGCATCCGCGAGCAGGTCGGCGGCGACCAGGTCATCTGCGGCCTGTCCGGAGGGGTCGACTCCGCGGTGGCCGCCGCGCTGGTCCAGCGCGCCGTCGGTGACCAACTGACGTGCGTCTTCGTCGACCACGGTCTGCTGCGCGCCGGGGAGGCCGAGCAGGTGGAGCAGGACTTCGTCGCCGCGACCGGGGCCCGCCTGCACACCGTCGACGCCTCGGAGGCGTTCCTGCGTGCGCTGGCCGGGGTCACCGACCCCGAGGCCAAGCGCAAGGCGATCGGTGCGGAGTTCATCCGGGCCTTCGAGGGGGCTGCCCGCGAGGTGGTGGCCCAGGCGCGCGAGGGCCAGCGGGGCGGCGACGTCAGGTTCCTCGTGCAGGGGACCCTCTACCCCGACGTCGTGGAGTCCGGCGGCGGCTCCGGGGCTGCGACCATCAAGAGCCACCACAACGTCGGTGGGCTCCCCGACGACCTGGCCTTCGAGCTGGTGGAGCCGCTGCGGGCGCTGTTCAAGGACGAGGTGCGCTCCGTCGGCGCCGAGCTGGGCCTGCCGGCGGAGATCGTCGGGCGTCAGCCCTTCCCCGGCCCCGGGCTGGGGATCCGCATCATCGGTGAGGTCACGCGTGAGCGCCTGGAGATCCTGCGCGCCGCCGACGCCATCGCGCGGGCCGAGCTGAGCGCCGCGGGGCTGGACACCGAGATCTGGCAGTGCCCGGTGGTCCTGCTCGCCGACGTGCGCTCGGTGGGGGTGCAGGGTGACGGCCGCACCTACGGCCACCCCGTGGTGCTGCGACCGGTGAGCAGCGAGGACGCGATGACGGCGGACTGGACGCGCCTGCCCTACGACGTGCTCGCGCGCGTCTCCACGCGCATCACCAACGAGGTCGAGGGCGTCAACCGGGTGGTCCTCGACGTGACGAGCAAGCCGCCGGGCACCATCGAGTGGGAGTGAGCGGCTCCGGCGGCGGGCTGCTCTGACCCCGAGCGCGGTACCGGGCGGCGCTCAGACCAGCCCGAGCGCCGCGACCGCCTCGTCGACGATCTGCTCCGGCGTCCGGTCGATGCCCACCTCCGCGCCCGCCTCGTCGTCCTCCAGCGGTTCGAGGGTGTCGAGCTGGGAGTCCAGCAGCGAGGTCGGCATGAAGTGGCCGCTGCGCCTCCCCATGCGCTCGGCGAGCAGCGCGCGGGAGCCGGTGAGGTGCAGGAAGACCACGCGGGCCCGCCCGCTGCGCAGCAGGTCGCGGTAGGGGCGCCGCAGCGCCGAGCACGTGACCACGGCGTGCTCGCCCTGCGCGGCCTGCTCGTCGAGCCAGTCACGGATCTTCTCCAGCCAGGGCTCACGGTCGTCGTCGTCGAGGGGCTCACCGGCGGCCATCTTGTCGACGTTCGCCTGCGGGTGGAAGTCGTCGCCCTCGGTGAAGCGCCACCCGAGGCGCTCGGCGAGGTCCTGCGCGACGGTGGTCTTCCCGCTCCCCGAGACGCCCATGACCACCACCGCGCCTGGTGAGGTGGTGGGGGTGGCGGTGGCGTGCTCGTCGATCGTGGCGGTGGGTCGGTCATCGGTCACAGCAGCGCCTCCAGGGCGGTCAGGGTCGGCGCGCGGCCGCTCTCCACGTGCTCGGCCATCAGCAGCCTGGCCCCGGCCGCGTCACCGCCGGCGATGGCGCCGACGAGGTCCTCGTGCTCGGCGCACGCCTGGTGCTGGTCACGGCCGGCGGTGAGGTGGAACAGCCAGAGCAGGCGGGCGGAGACCGCGCGCATCGCGCAGACGAGGATCGCGTTGCCGCTCGCCGCGGTGACCGCGTCGTGCAGCGCGACGCTCGTGGTGGCGATCCTCAGGTCGTCGTGGCCCTCGAGGGCGGTCTTCGAGGCCGTCATGGCGGCCCGCAGCGCGTCGAGGGGGGCGCCGCCGGCCGCCTCGCGGGCCGCTGCGCCGGCGGCCGCCACCTCGATCGCGAGCCGGGCGTCGAAGAGGTCCTCGGCGTCGCGGAGCGTCCACGTCCGGACCACGGCTCCCCGGCCCGGCGAGGAGGACACCAGCCCCTCCATGTCGAGGCGGGGGAGCGCCTCGCGCAGCGGGACGCGGCTGACGTCGAGCTCGCGCGAGAGGCGCGCCTCCGGGAGGCGCGAGCCCTGGGCGTAGGTGCCGCTGATGATCCCTGAGCGCAGCGCGAGGTAGATGCGCTCCGGCAGGGAGGCCGCCGTCCCGGTCGGTGACGGCTCGGCGTCGATCATGGCAGGAGTTTAGGCGTCCCCCGCCGTCCCTCGCCCTCGTTGCACCTCCGCTGCGGCCTCGCGGGCCGCGGCGAGGTCCCCGGGAGTGCCGCAGTCGACGGCGACGGCTGCGGTGACGTGCAGGTCGAGCCGGCCGGCCACCTCCAGGTCGCGCCACAGCACCTCGTAGAGCCCGCTCGGGCGGGGCGCGAGCGAGGCCACCTCGGCGAAGGGGAGCAGGCACGAGCCCACGTAGCGCAGCGCTCGGCCGTCGGGACCGGTGAAGTCGGCGCGGCGGTCGTCGTCGGCGGTGGCGCAGAGCAGGCGGCAGCGGTCCCCGTCCCAGCCGTCGGCCATCTCCGCGAGCACCCGGGCTCCGTCGGGCATCCAGACGTCGGCGTTGGTCACCAGCGCGTCGCGCCCGGCCAGCCAGGGGACCAGCGCCCCCAGCGCGCCCGCGGTGCCGAGGGCCACGGGGTGCTCGAGCGCCACGTGCGCCCGTCCGCGGGCCGCGGCGTCGATCTGCTCCGCGTGGTGGTGGGCGTTGACCGCCAGGTGCTGGCGCCCGCCCCCGGTCACCGCGGCCAGCCGGTCCAGCGCGCCGTCCAGCAGCGTCGCCCCGCCCACCTGGACGAGCGCCTTGGGGAGGTGGGCCGTCAGGGGCGCCAGGCGGGTGCCGGCCCCGGCGGCCAGCACCACGCCCGCGAGGTCCCGGCGTCGTGCCGGCGCCCTCACGCCGGGCCCAGCACGGCGCCGTCCTGGGCCCCGGGCTCGCCCGCCCGTGCCACGAGCGCCAGGATCTCCCGGGTCGGACCGTCGGCAGCAGGTCCGCCGTCGACGCCGTCGACCACCTCGCGGGGGGTCAGCCACCGCGCCGCCACTGCCTCACCGCCGGGGACCACCTCCGGGCGGGAGGCGACCTGGACGCGGTAGACCACGTCGACGCGCCGCAGCCCCGCGTTGACCTGGGTGGTCAAGGGCAGACCCACCCTGACCCGCAGACCGGTCTCCTCGCGGACCTCGCGCTGGACGCCGTGGTGCGGCGCCTCCCCGGCGTCGAGCAGCCCACCGGGCAGGGACCAGCCCGGCCGGTGGGGCTGGGAGAGCACGAGGCAGCGGCCGTCGTGCACGAGGACGAGGACGGCGCCGACCGTGAAGCCGGGGGTGGCCGCCCGCACGAGACCTCGGCGCACCGGCGGCGGCAGGCGGCGGAAGACCCCCAGGGCGCCGTGGTGGGCGCGGCGGCGCCAGCGGGTCCTCACCGCGCCCACGCTAGCCCGGTGGGGAGCCGGTGCCCGCGAACGGGCGAGCCCTCGAGAGCCGCCCGGGGTCTCGATCCTGCTCGGGCCGTACCGGCGCGCCGGCGCCGCCCGCCGCGCCGCACGCACCCGGTCCGTCGCACCGGTCCCCGAGGCCCTACTCTGACCCGGCTCACGGCGAGGACGCTGCGAGGACGACATGACGAGCACAGCGAGGTGATGGGCGTGGACGTCCTGATGGCAGTCGCGGTCCCCGAGGTGGACCTGAGGCTCGGGGTCAAGTGGTACGACTACACGTTCGTCGTCATCTACTTCGCCCTGGTGCTGGGGATCGGGTTCGCGGCCCGGCGCTCCGTCGCCTCGTCGCTGGACTTCCTGCTCTCCGGGCGCTCGCTCCCCTCGTGGGTGACGGGCCTGGCGTTCATCTCCGCGAACCTCGGGGCCATCGAGCTCATCGGCATGACGGCCAACGGCGCCCAGTACGGCATCCCGACGGTGCACTACTACTGGATCGGCGCCATCCCGGCCATGGTGTTCCTCGGCATCGTCATGATGCCGTTCTACTACGGCAGCAAGTCACGCTCGGTGCCGGAGTTCCTCGGGAAGCGCTTCAACACGACCACCCAGCGGACGATGGGCGTGGTCTTCGCGCTCTCGTCGGTGCTCATCGCCGGGGTCAACCTCTTCGCGCTCGGCCTCATCCTCGAGGCGCTCCTCGGGTGGTCGCTCTTCCTGGCCATCCCGGTCGCCGCGCTCGTCGTGCTCAGCTACACGTTCCTCGGCGGGCTGTCCGCAGCCATCTACAACGAGGTGCTGCAGTTCTTCGTCATCCTCGCGCTGCTCATCCCCGTGACGATCGCCGGCCTCGCACGCGTGGGCGGCTACTCCGGGCTCAAGGAGCGGATCACGAGCTCTGCCGGCGGCGGCGCCGAGCAGCTGTCCGCCTGGCCCGGCACGTCGTTGACGGAGATCTCGAGCAACTTCCTCTCCGTCCTCGGCATCGTGTTCGGCCTGGGCTTCGTGCTGTCCTTCGGGTACTGGACGACGAACTTCGCCGAGGTCCAGCGCGCCCTGTCGGCCCGCAACACCGCCGCCGCCCGGCTGACACCGATCATCGGGGCCTACCCCAAGGCGCTCGTGGCGCTGGTCATCATCATCCCCGGGATGGTCGCCGGGGTGCTCATCCCGCAGATCAGCGACCTCAAGGCCGGCGGCGGCGGCGGGGGGGCCACCTACAACGACGCGCTGACGCTGCTGCTCGGCGAGGTCCTGCCCAACGGCGTCCTCGGCGTCGCCGTCGCCGGGCTCCTCGCGGCGTTCATGGCCGGCATGGCGGCGAACATCTCCTCGCTGAACACCGTCGTCACCTACGACATCTGGCAGGACTGGATCCGTCCGGGACGCTCCGACGGCTACTACCTGCGGGTCGGCCGCGTCGTCACGGTGGTGGGGAGCGTGCTCGCCATCGGCACCGCGGCCCTCGCGAGCACCTTCACGAACCTCATGGACTACATCCAGGCGCTGGCCTCCTTCTTCAACGCCCCGCTGTTCGCCATCTTCATCCTCGGGCTGTTCTGGAAGCGCATGAGCCCCACCGCCGGGTGGACCGGGCTGATCTCCGGCACCGTCGCGGCGGTCACGGTCGACGTCCTGGTGCGGTTCGGCGTCATCCCCGTCTCCAACCAGGCCGGGAGCTTCATCGGGGCGTCGGCCGCGTTCGTCGTCGGCGTCGGCGTCGGCGTGCTCGTCTCGCAGTTCCAGGCGCCCAAGCCCGACCGCGAGCTGGTCGGCCTGGTGTGGTCGCTCACCGAGCGGCAGAAGCAGTCCGACCTCTCCCCCGAGGACCGCGGGTGGTTCCGCTCGCCGCTCGTGCTCGGGGTGGGAGTCCTCGTCCTCTCCGCCGTCCTGTACGTGATCTTCTGGTGAGGCCGCACGGCATGGAGCACGACGACCACGCAGGCACCCGACGCAGCACCACGAGGAGGACGGCATGACCGAGGACACGACCGGCAGCGGGAGCACCGACGAGGTGGAGGTCACCACCGACACGTCGACCGCAGCGACGCTGTTCGACCTGAGGACGGTGATCGCCTTCCTGTTCGGGACCTTCGGGATCATCCTGCTGGTCGTCGCCTTCTTCGACACCACCCAGGCCGAGCTCGACAAGGCGGGCGGGATCGCCCTCAACCTCTGGACCGGCATCGCCATGCTGGTCCTGGCCGTGGTCTTCCTCGTGTGGGTGAGGACCCGGCCGCCGCTCGCCGCCGCGGCCGAGGAGCGGGACACGACGAAGCCCCAGGACTGAGCCGACGGATCACCGATGAGACGAGTCTCACCCTTCCTCCTCAGGGGTGGAGACGGGCCTCGTGAGGGTCGACGCTGATCAGGTGCTCGTCATCGGCCATCGCGGTGCGTGCGGCTACCGACCGGAGAACACCCTCGAGGCGCACGAGCTGGCGGTACGCCTCGGCGCGGACCGCGTGGAGTGCGACGTCGTGCCCACCGCGGACGGCGTGCTGGTGGTCCGCCACGACGCGGACCTCTCGATCAGCACCGACATCGCCAGGCGCCCGTGGCTGGCGCACCTGCGGCGGCGCCGGGCCGCGCGCGGCCCCTCGGGCTGGTTCGTCGAGGACCTGTCCCTGGAGCAGGTCACGTCCCTGCGGGCCGTGGAGCCGCTGCCGGCTCTCCGCCCGGGCACGGCGGTGCACGACGGGCGGTTCGGCGTCCCCACGCTCGTCGATCTCCTCGCCACCATCGCCGCCCTGCGTGCCGAGACGGGTCGGGACCTCAGCGTGGCGGTGGAGGTCAAGGAGCCCGGCGTCTTCGCCCGACGCGGGCTGGACGTCGCCGCCATGCTGGAGGCCGACCTCGCCGCCCCGGTGGCCGCCGGCCTCCCCGTGGTCCTGCAGTGCTTCGACCCGCGGTTCCTGCGGCGCCTGCGCGAGCGGGGGTGCGCGCTGCCGCTCGTCCAGCTGCTCCGTACCCGTCGTGCGACGCGCTCCTGCGCGAGCGTCGACGACGCTCCGGGGACGCCCGGCTGGCCGGCCGCGGAGGAGATGTGCAGCGACGCGGGGCTGCGCGAGGTCGCCGGGTACGCCCAGGTGCTGGCCCCGCACAAGGGCCTCGTGGCCCCGACGGTGCCGAAGCGTCTCGGGGGAGCGGTGCGCGGGCTCGTGACGCGCGCTCACGACCACGGGCTGGGGCTGCACGTCTTCACCCTGCGGGACGAGAACTGCTACCTCCCGCCCTCGATGCGGCTGGGCACCGACCCCGCCGCGCACGGCCGGGCTGCCGAGGAGTACGCCGTGCTCGCCGCAGCCGGCGTCGACGGCGTGTTCACCGACCACCCGGACACCGCCGTCCTGGCGACCCGGGCCCTGCACGCTGGCGAGGAGTCCTCCCGCCGCCGAGCACGGACCGCGGCGGTCGGGTAAGCCTGGACCATGGCGACCGTCTGCGTGACCGGGTCCACCGACGGCATCGGCCTCGCCGCCGCCACGCGGCTCGTGGCGGCCGGCCACGACCTGCTGCTCCACGCGCGCAGCGCCCGGCGCGGACGCGAGGCCTCGCAGCAGCTGGCGGAGCTGGCGCGCAGCAGCGGAGGCTCCGTGCACCTGGTCACCGGTGACCTCTCCTCGCTCGAGCAGGTGCGCGGCCTCGCCGACCAGCTCCGCGAGCGCACGCCGCTGGCTGCCCTGGTGCACAACGCGGGCGTGTGGGTGCGCGGGCAGGTCCCGCCCACGTCCGCCGACGGCCACGAGACCACGTTCGCCGTCAACGTGCTGGCACCCCACCTGCTGACCACGCTGCTCGCCACCGAGATCGAGGAGGCCGGCACGCGGGTCGTGTGGCTCGGGTCGGGGATGGCCCGCGCGGGGGCGAAGCACCTCGACCCGGCAGGGCTCACCGGGCTCGCCACCACCCCGACCCGCGGGGCCCAGGACGCGAAGCGGGCCTACGCCGCGTCCAAGGCGGCCGACGTCGCGCTCGCCCTCGCCTGGGACGCGCGCCTGCGCTCGGCGACCTCGCTGGCCCTCGACCCCGGATGGGTGCCGACGAAGCTGGCCAGCCCCGGGGCGTCGGGCAGCGTGGACGTCCCCGGCCAGGCCCTCGCCCGCCTGGCCGTGCAGGGCTCGCTCGAGGCGCTCGCCGGGGCGCGCTACGTCACGGGCACCCGGCCCGCGCCCGTCCCACCGCCGCTGCGCGAGGTGGGGCTCCAGGACGCCCTCGTGGCGACGTGCGACCGCCTCGTGGGCGCTGCCTGAGCCGCTGCAGAGCCGCTGCTAGCCCGCTGCCGGGCTGGCGTCGGGTCGCCGCGGGGCCGCCCCGTCATGACGCTCCTGCGGCACACTGGCGCCGTGGGGACGGGGATGATCGATCCGGACGCGGTCCTGGAGCGGGCCCGCGGCGTCCTGCGCGCCCAGGGCCAGCGCATGACCGCTCCGAGGCGAGCGGTGCTGCTCGCGCTGGCGGCCCGCGGGGGCCACGTCGGCGCGGAGCAGGTCGTCACCGACGTGGCCGGCGCCGGCGTCCACCGCTCGAGCGTGTACCGGACGCTGGACGCCCTCACGCGGCTCGGCGCGGTCCAGCACGTCCACCTCGGCCACGGCGGCACGGCCTACCACCTCGCCGAGACACACCACCCGCACGCGCAGTGCCGCTCGTGCGGGGCCGTGGTGGACCTGCCGGCCGACCTGCTGGAGCCCGTCGTCCCCGCGATCGCTGCGCGCACCGGCTTCACGCTCGACCCCTCGCACGTGGCCTTGTCCGGCACCTGCACCGCCTGCGCCCCGTGAGCCGAGACGACGCCGCCCGTGACGGGGGTGGCTGACGCGTCACTCCCACGGGGCCGCGTGCTCGAAGGCGACCGGAGCCGTCGGCACCACGAGGACCGGGCGCGCCTGGTGGTGCGCGAGCTGCGCGGCGATCGACCCGCTGAAGAACGCCGAGACGCGCCCCCGCAGCCCCGACTGGCGGGTGCCCACCGCGATCATCACCGCGTCGAGGCGCTCCGCCAGCCCGGCCAGCGCCCTGACCGGGTCGCCGCCAAGCTGCTCGACCCGCCAGGTCACCGGCTGGTCAGCCAGCAGACGCTCGAGGGTCTCCTGGACCGCGAGCAGCTGCACCCTGGAGAGCCCCGGGTCCGCGCCGTCGGGGCGGGCTGCGCCCCCGTCGTCGCGGCCGGTGCGCTCGTTCGGGTCGACCACGGCGAAGACCATCTGCGCGCCCAGGCCGCGGGCGAGGCCCGCAGCGCGCCGCACCGTGACCTCCGGCTGCCCGGGCACCACGCCCACGACGATCACCGGTGCGTCGCTCATGACCCGTCCTCGTCCCCGCCGCGGTGTGGGGCGCGCGGGCCGTGGGCCCGTCCGCAGGGGTGCGCCGCGGCGAGCACCCCGCGCCCATCATCCACTCCCGGCGGTGTCGGCGGCCGGTCTTACGGTGGTCCCCTCATGAGCACACTCTTCGACGACGCCGGCGACCTCGGCCTCCCCAGCGGCGGGGGCACCGCGCTGCGGGCCGCTACCGGCTCCGACGTGCGCCCGTGGGGCGACGAGCCCGACGACGACGACGACGACGGTGGTGGTGGTGGTCGGGGGTTCGTCCCCGCCACGCCGGCGGCGCTGCTCGAGGGGCTGAACCCGGCCCAGCGCGAGGCGGTGCTGCACGCCGGGCCGCCGCTGCTGCTCATCGCCGGGGCGGGATCGGGCAAGACGCGGGTCCTCACGCACCGCATCGCCCACCTCCTGGCCGCCCGGGGGGCCCGCCCCGGGCAGGTGCTCGCCATCACGTTCACCAACAAGGCCGCCGCGGAGATGCGCGAACGGGTGGCGGCGCTGGTAGGACCGGCGGCGCGCACGATGTGGGTCTCGACCTTCCACTCCGCGTGCGTGCGGATCCTGCGACGGGAGGCCACCCGGCTGGGGATGCGCTCCAGCTTCTCGGTCTACGACGCCGACGACGCGCGACGCCTCATGGCCCTCGTGGTCCGCGAGCTGGACCTGGACCCCAAGAAGTTCCCGCCGCGCGCGCTGACGAACCAGGTCTCGAACCTCAAGAACGAGCTCGTCGACCCGGAGACCTTCGCGGCGCGCGCTGCCGACGGCACCGGCTCGGAGCAGGTGCTGGCGCGGTGCTACGCCCTCTACCAGGACCGGCTGCGCCAGGCCGACGCGGTGGACTTCGACGACCTCATCTCGCTGACGGTGCACCTGCTCCAGACCTTCCCCGACGTCGCCGAGCACTACCACCGGCGCTTCCGCCACGTCCTCGTCGACGAGTACCAGGACACCAACCACGCCCAGTACGTGCTGGTGCGCGAGCTCGCCGGCGGGCCGGCGGCCACCGCGGCACCCCCCCACGTCGAGGACCGCGCAGGCCGCGGAGGGGACGGCCCGGCCGGGGCGCAGGGCCGGGACCCGCTCGTCGCAGGGCCGGTCCCCATGGCCGAGCTGACCGTCGTCGGCGACGCCGACCAGTCGATCTACGCCTTCCGCGGCGCGACGATCCGCAACATCACCGAGTTCGAGGCCGACTACCCCGACGCCCGCACCCTGCTGCTGGAGCAGAACTACCGCTCCACGCAGACCATCCTCACCGCCGCCAACGCGGTCATCGCCCAGAACGCGGACCGGCGGCCGAAGAACCTCTGGACCGCCGAGGGCGACGGCCCGCAGATCGTCGGGTACGTCGCCGACAACGAGCACGACGAGGCGGCGTTCGTCGCCGCGGAGATCGACCGCCTCCATGACGCGGAGGACGTCGGCTACGAGGACGTCGCGGTCTTCTACCGCACCAACGCGCAGTCCCGGGCGCTGGAGGAGGTCTTCATCCGGGTGGGACTGCCCTACCGGGTGGTCGGCGGGACGCGCTTCTACGAGCGGCGCGAGGTGCGCGACGCGGTGGCCTACCTGCGCCTGCTCTCCAACCCGGCCGACACGGTGAGCCTGCGCCGGATCCTCAACGTCCCCAAGCGGGGCATCGGCGACCGCGCCGAGGCGTTGGTGGCGGCCTTCGCCGACCGCGAGCGGATCGGCTTCTCCGAGGCGCTCGACCGCGCCGACGAGGCTCCGGGGCTCGTCGCCCGCTCGCTGAGCGCCGTGCGCTCCTTCACGACGATGGTCGATGAGCTGCGCACCCTCGTCGAGGCGGGGTCCGGCCCCGCGACCGTGCTGGAGGCCGTGCTCGACCGGACCGGCATGCTCGCCGGGCTGCAGGCCTCGGACGACCCGCAGGACTTCTCGCGGGTGGAGAACCTCGCGGAGCTGGCGGCCGTGGCGGGGGAGTACGAGAGCGCCAACGGCGAGCAGGGATCGCTCGCGGACTTCCTGGAGAACGTCTCGCTCGTCGCCGACGCCGACCAGGTGCCGAGCGGTGCGGTGGCCGACGGCGGGTCGGCGCAGCCGGCCCCGGACGAGGGCGCCGTCACGCTCATGACGCTGCACACCGCCAAGGGCCTGGAGTTCCCGGCGGTGTTCCTCACCGGCCTCGAGGACGGGACCTTCCCCCACGTGCGCTCCCTGGCCGACGAGAAAGAGCTCAGCGAGGAGCGGCGCCTGGCCTACGTCGGCATCACGCGCGCCCGTCGCTTCCTGCGCGTGAGCCGCGCGGCGATGCGCAGCGCCTGGGGTCAGCCGCAGTACTTCCCCGCCTCCCGCTTCCTCGACGAGGTGCCCTCGGGGCTGCTGCGCTGGGAGCGCGCCGAGGCCGCCACGCCCGCCGGCGCGATCGCCGCCGGGCCGGCGTACGGCGGCGGCGGGTACGCCGGCGGCTCGGCGGGCGCGCGCCTGGCGGGGGCCCCGGGAGCGCGGACGGCGGGGACACGACCGGTCATCTCGGTCTCTGTGGGCGATCGCGTCACCCACGACACCTTCGGGATGGGGACGGTCACCGTGGTCGAGGGCGCGGGCGACAAGACGGTGGCGCACGTCGACTTCCGCGACGAGGGCGTGAAGCGGCTGCTGCTGCGCTACGCCCCCGTGCAGAAGCTCTGAGACGTCTCGACGGTGACACCGCCTCCGGGAGCGGTGTCGCCGTCCGTGCTTCCTTCGTCACGGATGACCCGCTATGTTCTCCGCGCGGGTCAACGGCGACGGTCGCCGGGTGAGCCCGCTCGGAGCCCCCATGCGCACCGCCACGGCACTGACCGCCGCCGCCACCCTGCTGGCGCCCACCGTCCTGCTGGCGCCCGCGTGGGCCGCCGAGACGAGCTCGCCCCCGCCGAGCGTCACCGCGCCCGCCCCGAGCGTCACCGCGCCCGTGCAGGCCGACCCCGGTGAGCCGATCGCCGAGCGTCGCCTGGTCATCGGCCACCGCGGCGCGTCCGGCTACCGCCCCGAGCACACCCTCGCCTCCTACGAGCTCGCGGCCCGGATGGGCGCCGACTTCATCGAGCCGGACCTCGTGAGCACGAAGGACGGCGTGCTGGTGGCCCGCCACGAGAACGACATCACCGACACCACCGACGTCGCCGAGCACCCCGAGCTCGCCGACCGCAGGACCACCAGGACCGTCGACGGCCGCGAGATCACCGGCTGGTTCACCGAGGACCTCACCCTCGCGGAGCTGAAGACGCTGCGCGCGGTCGAGCGCCTGCCGGAGATCCGGGAGGAGAACACGCTCTACGACGGGCTGTACCAGGTGCCGACCTTCGACGAGGTGCTCGCGCTGCGGGAGAGCCTGTCCGCCGAGCTCGGCCGCGAGATCGGCGTCTACCCCGAGACCAAGCACCCCACCTACTTCGACAGCATCGGGCTCTCCCTCGAGGAGCCGCTCGTGGGCTCCCTGGCCGCGAAGGACCTCGACGACGCCGACGACCCGGTGTTCGTGCAGTCCTTCGAGCCCTCCAACCTGCGCGAGCTGCACGACGGAGGAGAGCTGGAGGTCCCGCTGGTCCAGCTCCTGTCCGCCACCGGCGCCCCCTACGACGCCGTGGTCGCGGGCTCCTCGCTCACCTACGCCGACGCGATCACCCCGGAGGGTCTGGCGTTCATCGCCACCTACGCGGCCGGCATCGGGCCGGACAAGAACCAGATCATCCCGCGGGACGCCGACGAGACCCTGGCGACGCCCACCTCGCTCGTCGACGACGCGCACGCCGCCGGCCTGCAGGTCCACCCCTACACGTTCCGCAACGAGAACACGTTCCTGCCCGCGGAGCTGCGCACCGGCGACGCGCAGACCGAGGACCTCGACGACTTCGGGCAGGTGCTCGAGGAGGAGCGGCTGTTCTGGGAGACCGGCATCGACGCGGTCTTCGCCGACCAGCCGGACACCGCCGTGGTCTCGCGGAGCCTCGTCGAGGGCGCCGAGCAGGGCTGAGGGCGCTCCCCGGCCCGACGACGGGCCGACCCGCTGGGCCCAGGTGGCCGGCGCCGATACGCTCGCAGCGGCCCGCACACCCCCGGGCCGGCGCGGTGCCCACAGCGGGGCGCGCGCGGACGTCGAGACCGGAGGGCCAGCCCACGTGGACCTGTACGAGTACCAAGCACGAGACCTGTTCGAGAGCCACGGCGTCCCCGTGCTGCCCGGGATCGTGGCGACGACCGTCGACCAGGCGCGCGCCGCGGCCGAGGAGCTCGGCGGCGT
>JARIBR010000239.1 GCA_029258695.1 Quadrisphaera sp. | reverse complement strand
TCCATCGCCCCGGCCCCGGTGTGGCTGCAGCTGGGCGGCTCCGCCGCGCTGTCGACCCTGTTCACCTCACGCCTGCTCGACGCGGGCAACGTCGGGCTCGACCGCGTCGGCGGCCTGTTCTTCTTCTTCGTCGCCGGCGCGGTGCTGGCCCAGCCGATCAAGGCCGCCGTGTCCCGGGTGCGCCCGAGGCACCAGGTGCTCCTGCTGGTGGCGATCGCGGTGATCACCGCCGGGCTGCTCAGCGGGTTGCGGTGGCTGCCGTTCCTGACGCTCGCCGGTCAGGTGGCCGCCGTCGCCCTGGGCATCACGCTGTGCGCCCGCCTGCGTCACGGGCGGGTGCGCCGGGTGCTCACCGCGCTGGGCGAGGAGACGTTCGTCATCTACCTCGTCCACCTCTTCCTCATCGTGCCGGTGGCCGCGGTCGTCGCCGCGGCCGACCCGACGTGGCCGCGCTGGACGGCCGCGGGCCTCCAGGCGGCGCTGGGTCTGGGCGCGCTGACCGGCTCGTACGCCCTGGCCCGCCTGGTCCGGCGCGTGCGCTGGCTGTACGTGCCGCCGGCCTGGATGGTGCCGGCGCGCCGACGGGCCGCCTCGCCAGCACACCCGTCGGCAGCAGGACGCCCGTCGCCGGCGGGAGCGTCCGACCACCCGGCGCCGAGGATCAGGACCCACCCAGGACCGGAGGCATCGACCTACCCGGGACCGAGGCGCACGACGCAGCCTCCCAGTGCGGGCGAGCCCGCACGACCGGGCGGTCGGACGATCTAGGACGACCTAGCGCCGCCGCACCCGGGAGCGCCGGTACGCGGCCGTCCACACCTGCTCGAGGAGGCTGAACACCGTGTCGGCCCGGTAGCGTTCCTCGAACGCGGCCCGGCCCGCCGTCGCGAGCCGCTCGCGCAGCCCGGCGCAGGAGATCACGTCCTGCAGCGCCTGCTGGAGCGCCTCGTGGTCGCCGGCGGGTACCACCGTCCCCGCGCCCCCGGCGAGCACCTCGGCCACGCCGCCCACGTCGGTCGCGACCACGGCGTTGTCGCGGGCCATCGCCTCGAGGACGAACATCGGCAGCGCCTCGTCGCGCGAGGGCAGCACCGCCACCCGGGAGCGGTCCAGGAGGGTCATCAGCTGCGCGTGGGGCAGGGAGCCGGCGAGCCGCATGCCCGGCACGTCGTCACGGACGAGGTGGGCGTCGGTCACCGGCCCGGCGACGACGAGCTCCCAGCCGGGGGCGTCCACGCCGCCCCACGCGCGCTGCAGCACGTCGATGCCCTTGCGGTGGGAGACGCTCCCCCCGAACACGACGACGTCGTCCTTGTCCGCCAGGGGCACGTCGGCGCCGCCCGCGATGGCGTTGGGGACCAGGACCACGCGGTCAGCGGTCGACGGGGCATCGGCGCCCAGCAGGCCCAGCGCCACCTCCCGGGACTCCTCCGACAGCACGATCACCCGGTCCGCCGCGCGCAGCACCCAGCGCACCAGCCGGGGGCGTGCGGCGGCGAAGGAGGCGAAGGAGCTGCCGTGGACGTGGGCCACGGTGGCCAGGCCGCGGGCGTGCGCCAGACGCATCAGCCCGCCCTCGCGCAGGAAGGAACCGCGCTCGGAGACGTGGGCGACGACGACCGAGGCCCACGGCAGCAGGGCGATGCGCCTCGCGGCGAGCACCGAGGCGACCACCGCCGCCCGCGTGTCGTGCGGGTCGCCACGGGTGGTGATCACCTCCACGCCGACGTGCTCGAAGCGGTGCTCGAGGTAGCCGTTGAGCACCTGGGTCATGCCGCCGGCGACGTCGCCGACCCGCCCGAGGTGGTAGGACGTCAGGCGCCGCATCGGACCGACCTCCTCGGCGAGCCACTCCAGCCCGCCGTCGGGAGCCTCCCGGGCGGCGAGGCCGCGCGGAGCGCCGCCGACGCGGCCACCGACGCCGAGACCACCGCGCCCGCGGGCACGCTCGTCGGTGAGCACTGCCAGGACGTCCGCGCGGCGTCCCGCGAGGTCCTCGCGGGCCCGGAGCAGCGCGTCGGCCACCTCCCCGCGCCGGGCGGCGAGCGCCTCCAGGCGGCGCTGCACCGCGTCGGCGTCGTCACCGACGAGGTCGAGGCCCACGTCGTCGACGCCGATCGTCGACAGGTGCCGCGCGATCTTCTCCGAGGCCACCACGGCGCCGGCGACGGGCACCGCTCCTTCCGTGGCGGCCGCGACGAGCACGTGCAGGCGGTCCGAGAGCGCCACCGCGGCGCGGGCGTACAGGGCGCGGAGCTCGCGCTCCGCGGCGTCGTGGCCGCGCGCCTCGCCCCAGCGCAGCGCCCGGCCACCGAGAGCCTCGGCGAGGGCCGCGGTCCGCTCGTCGTCGACCTGCACCTGCGTCACCGCCCACACCTCGAGGTGGTGGGCGCGCGCGTACGCGGCGATCCCCGCCAGCGCCGCCCGGCTCGGGAACGGGCGGCCGTCACCGCGCAGGGAGACCACCAGCACGTCGCGCCCGCCCACGTCCTCGCCCGCCCTCGCCAGCGCGGCGTCGTCGGCCCCCTCGCCGAAGGCCAGGTCGGGCATCACCGCCCCCGAGCCCATGTAGGCGGCGGTCGCGTCGTCGCGCCACAGCGTGAGGTCGGAGAGCGCCACCGACGGCCGGACGAGGGCGCGCGGGACCGCGGCGAACCCCCGCGTCCCCACACCGACCCGCACCGCGCGCCCGCCGCGCACCCGGAGCACTGCCAGCAGCGGCAGCATCACCAGGTGCTCCTTGAGCCCGAGCAGCGTCAGCTGGATCTCGCCGGGCTTGAACACGTAGGCGCCCCGGCCGGCCACTGCCGCGCGCAGCGCGGCGGCGTACCACCGCCAGAGCGAGCGGTACGTCACGTCCTCGGCGTGCAGGGCGAGACCCTCGGCATACCCGGGCGGGGCGTCACCGACGTAGACGTGCAGGGGTCCGGCGTCGCGCACCCAGTCGAGGAGCTGGCGGCGCAGCATGACGTCGCCGATGTTGCCGTACTGGCCGCGGGCCACGGCGAAGATCGTCCGGCGGGTGTCGCGGGGCATGCGTCGGGTCCTCACGTCGGTCCTGCGGGGCGGGCTCACTGTAGGTGCGGACGACCCACCCGGTGACGATGGTGACGAGACGGGGCGAGATGCGCACAACGGGCGGGCGCTGGCGCCGCCGGGCTCCGCGGGCCAGCGACCAGCGACCAGCGACCAGCGACCAGCGACCAGCGACCAGCGACCGTGCAGGACGGCGTGGGCACGGCGTGGTGGGCACGGCGACGGCCCGCACCCCGGGGGGGTGCGGGCCGTCGCC
>JARIBR010000305.1 GCA_029258695.1 Quadrisphaera sp. | reverse complement strand
GCCCGCGACGGCGGGCTGGACGCCGCCATCGACCTGCTCGCCACCTCGATCGCCGCCGGTGGCGTCGTCCACGCGTTCGGGACCGGCCACTCCGAGGCGCTGGCCATGGAGGTCGCCGGGCGCGCCGGCGGGCTGATCCCCACCAACCGCGTCGCCCTGCGCGACGCGGTGCTGCACGGCTCGCACACCCTCGACGAGCTCGCCGGTCACCCGCCCCTGGAGAGTGACCCCGCCATCGCCGCGGACCTCTTCGCCACCGTGCCCCGCGAGCAGCACGACGTCTTCGTCATCGCCTCGAGCTCCGGGGTGAACGGCTCCGTGGTCGGCATGGCCCTGCTCGCCCGGGAGCACGGCCACCCGGTCATCGCCGTCACCTCGCTGGAGCACAGCGCCGCCGTCACGTCGAAGCACCCCAGCGGCCAGCGGCTGCACGAGGTCGCCGACGTGGTGCTCGACAACCTCGCCCCCTACGGCGACGCCGTCCTCGAGGACGTCGAGGGGGGCGGTGGCTCGGGAGGTGTCGCCATGGGCGCGGTCTCGTCGATCACCTCGGCCTACCTCGCCCAGCTGCTCACCGTCGGCACCGCCGCCGCCCTGGCGCAGCGCGGCGTCGATCCCCCGCTGTACCTCTCCGCCAACGTGCCCGGCGGCGACGAGCACAACCGCACCCTCGAGGCGCGGTATGCCGGCCGCATCCGCCGCGGAGCCTGAACCCGTCCGACCCCCACGCCCCACGACCACCCAGGAGAACCCGTGACAAGCACCCCGCGCAGCCCCCTCACCTCCATGGAGCGCCGCTCCTTCCTCCGCTTCGCCGCCGCCGCCGGGCTCACCGTGCCGACGGGCGTGGCGCTCGCGTCGTGCGCGGCCTCGGGCGGCTCGTCGGGCTCGGAGTCCTCAGCCGAGGGCGGCGGGGAGGTCTCGAGCGACAACCCGTTCGGCATGGCCGAGGACGTGACCATCGACGCGGTCGTCTTCGACGGCGGCTACGGCACCGACTACGTCGACTACGCCGGGCAGAACCTCAGCGAGCTCTTCCCCGACGCGGCGGTCACCGTCACGGCGTCCAGCCAGATCGCCCAGCAGATGCAGCCGCGCTTCGTGGGCGGCAACCCCCCCGACCTGCTCGACAACTCCGGGGCGAACCAGATCGCCATCTCGGCCATCGTCTCCGAGCTGGAGGACCTCTCCGAGCTCCTGGAGGTGGAGAACTACGAGGGCACGCCCATCGGCGACACGCTCTACCCCGGGGTGCTCGACATCGGGCTCTACAACGACAAGCTCGCGGCCGTCAACTACGTGCTCACCGTCTACGCGCTGTGGCACTCGGCCTCGCTGTTCGAGGAGAACGGCTGGAGCGCCCCGACGACCTGGGACGAGGCGCTGGAGCTGGGTGCCCAGGCCCAGGAGGCCGGCCTGTACCTGTTCGCCTGGGGCAAGGAGGCCGCCTCGTACTACCTGACGCTGGTGGTCGACTCCGCCATCAAGGAGGGCGGTGACGAGGTCCGCCTGGCGATGGAGAACCTCGAGGAGGGCGCCTGGGACCTGCCCGCCGTCCAGGGCGTGGTCGCGGCGCTGGAGCAGGTGGTCGCCAACGGGTACATGCGACCGGGCGGCGCCGGGACCCAGTTCACCGCGGCGCAGGCCCAGTGGAGCCAGGCCCAGGAGGCGCTGCTCTACCCCTCGGGCTCGTGGATCGAGAACGAGATGAAGAGCCAGACCGCCGAGGGCTTCGAGATGACCGGTGTGCCGGCCCCCCTGCTCTCCGACTCCTCAGCCCTGCCCTACGAGGCGATCAACCGCACCGCCGGTGAGCCGTTCGTCGTCGCCAGCAACGCGGCCTCCTCCGCGGCGGGCAAGGAGCTGCTGCGCGCGATGCTCTCCCCGGACGCGGCGAGGAACTTCGCCGAGACCCGCCTCGCCCCGACCGTCGTCATGGACACCGTGCCGGAGGACGCGTTCGGCTCCACGGCGCTCGCGTCCCAGGTGGCGATGCTGGAGGCCTCGGGCGAGGACAGCTTCAGCCACAACTTCCAGGCCGTGTACGGCGTGACGGACACCGTCAACGTGCTGTTCAACAGCTTCCTGTCCGGGCAGTCCGACGCCGCGGCGCTGACCACGGGGATGCAGGAGCTCTTCGACTCCATCCGCAACGACGACGGCGTCGAGAAGATCACGGTCACGTGAGCACCACCGTCCGCGGTCCGGCCCGCCGCAGGAACCTGGACCGCACGAGCCTGCTCGTGGTCTTCCTCGGTCTGCCCTTCCTGTTCTACGTGGCGGTGGTGCTCTACCCCTTCACCCAGGCCGCGTACTACTCGTTGACGGGCTGGAGCGGCTTCAGCGCCGAGCAGCCCTTCATCGGGCTGGCGAACTACGCCAGCCTGGCGGCGGACTCGCGGTTCCTCACGGCGCTGGGCAACAGCGTGACCCTGCTGGTGGTCCTGCCGATCGTCACGCTCACCCTCAGCTTCGTCCTGGCGGTGCTGCTCACCTTCGGCGGCTCGACGACCGGGTCGGTGCGGGGGTTGAGCCGCTCGGGCTTCTACCGGGTCATCTCGTTCTTCCCCTACGTGGTGCCGGCGATCGTCATCGGCATCATCTGGAGCCAGATCTACAACCCGGCGAACGGGCTGCTCAACGGCCTGCTCACGGCGGTCGGGCTGGACCGGTTCGAGAACTTCGCCTGGCTGGGGCAGACCGGGACGGCGATGACCGCCTCGATGGCCGTCATCATCTGGTCCTTCATCGGCTTCTACATGGTGCTGTTCGTCGCCGCCATCCGCGGCATCCCCGTCGAGCTGTTCGAGGCCGCCCGCATCGACGGCGCCGGACGCTTCCGCTCGGCCATCTCGGTGGCGATCCCCGGCATCATCGGCAGCGTGAGGACGTCCTACGTCTACATGGGCATCGCCGCGCTGGACGCCTTCGTCTACATGCAGGCGCTGAACCCCAGCGGCGGACCGGACAACTCCACGCTGGTGATCACCCAGGAGATCTACACGACGGCGTTCTCCCAGGGCCGCTTCGGCCTGGCGTGCGCCATGGGCGTGGTGCTCGCGATCATCACGTTCATCTTCGTGGCCCTGGTCTTCGCGGTGACCAGACTCATCAGCCGGCGCGGGGAGGCGAGGACATGAGCGTGGTGACGGACCGCCCCGCAGCACCCGACCAGGGGGCCACGGACACGGGCTCCACCGGCCCCCAGCCGAAGGGGCGCCTGTTCGGCGGGATCGCCCACGGCGTGCTCGTCCTGTGGACCATCGCGGTGCTCGCGCCGCTGCTGTGGACGGTGCTGTCGTCGCTGAAGACCTCGCGGGAGATCTTCGCGTCGCCGTTCTCGCTCCCGGCCTCGCCCCAGTTCGTCAACTACGTCAACGCCTGGAGCCTGGCGGGGATCGGCCGGTACTTCTTCAACTCGGCCATCGTCGTCGCCGGGGCGCTGGTGCTCACGATGCTCCTGGGCGCGATGAGCGCCTACGCCCTCGCCCGGTTCGACTTCCGGGGGCGCGCAGTGGTGCGCACCCTCATCATCGCCGGGCTGACGTTCCCCATCTTCCTGGCCGTGGTCCCGCTGTTCTTCATCCTGCAGCAGGTGGGCCTGCTCAACACCCTGCCGGGGCTCATCTTCGTCTACACCGCGTACGCATACCCGTTCACCGTGTTCTTCCTCGTGAACTTCTTCGAGGACCTGCCCGACGAGGTCCCCGAGGCGGCCTCGCTGGACGGGGCGAGCGAGTGGCGGACGTTCTTCCAGATCATGCTGCCGATGGCTCGGCCCGGGATGGCCTCGGTGGCGATCCTCAACTTCGTGGGGCTGTGGAACCAGTTCCTGCTCCCCGTGGTGCTGAACACCGACCAGAGCAAGTACGTGCTCACGCAGGGCATGGCCGCCTTCGCCTCCCAGGCGGGCTACTCCGTGGACTTCGGAGCGCTGTTCGCCGGCGCGGTGATGACGATCCTGCCGGTGCTCATCGTCTACGTGATCTTCCAGCGCCGGCTGCAGTCCTCGGTGGCTGCCGGCAGCGTGAAGTGATGCCTCGCGGGTGAGCGGGGCGGAGCTGCTGCTCGCGATCGACGCCGGGGGGTCGAGCACCCGCGCGGTGCTCGTCACCCCGGACGCCGTGTGCCACGGGTTCGGGACGGGGGCGGCCGGCAACCCCACCTCGGCGGGGGCCCGTGCGGCGACGGCGGCGATGGCCGCCGCCGCCGCCGGGGCCGCCCACCAGGCCGGGGTCGGGCTGGTGGACGTGCGCGCCGTGGTGGTGGCGATGGCCGGCGTCCGCGCCGCGCTCGACCCCCTCGAGCTGGCCGTGGCGCTCGGGGCCACGAGCTCACCGGCGCTGGCGGTGACGATGAGCGACGTCGCCGCGACGTACTTCTCCGGGGCGCTCGAGCCCTCGGGCGCGGTGGTGGTCGCCGGTACGGGGTCCTGCGCGGCGCAGGTCCGAGACGGCCGCGTGGTGCGGTCCGTCGGAGGGTCGGGGTGGCTGCTCGGTGACGGCGGATCGGGGTTCGCCGTCGGTCACGCCGTGGTGCGCGCCGTGGTCGCCCACCTGGACGGCACCGGCCCGCCCACCGCGCTGACACCCCTGCTGCTGGGCTCGCTGGGCCTCGCGGAGCCGGAGGTGGCGAGCGCGGACGGTCGCCCGGCGGTGCTCGACGCCCTGGTCGACCGGTGCTACGACGACCGGCCCGTGGCCCTGGCGCGGCACGCCCCCCTCGCCGTCGCCGACGCGCAGGACCCGGTGGCCGCCGCGATCGTGGCCGGCGCGCAGGACGCGCTCGCCACGTTGGTGACGGCGGTCCGCGGCGTCGCCCGAGAGCCCCTGGTCCTGGGCGGCGGCATGGTGGCCGGCGGGCTGCTCGCCCCGGAGGGGGTGCGCAGCGCAGCGCTGCACCGCGCGCTGGAGGGCGCCGACGTCCGCCTGGTGCACGACGGCACCGTGGGCGCCGCCGTCCTGGGGCTCACCGCCCAGGGCCGCGTCCTCGACGAGGGAGCGCACGAGCGGCTGCGCGCCAGCGTGGAGTCTCTCCGCGCGGTCTGACAGCGCTCCGGGCCGGAACCCCGGCCGGTGTCAGACGTCGGGATCGGCCACGACGACCTTCACGCCCGCGGCGGACAGCTCCCCGGCGACCTCCTGGGCCACCTCCACGTCCGTGACGAGCACGTCGATCTCGGCCAGCGGCAGGATGCGGGCGAAGGTGGCACGCCCCAGCTTCGTCGAGTCGGCGACCACGACGACGCGCTGCGCCACGGCCGCCAGGCTCCGGCTCGCCTGGGCCTCGCCCTCGTGCGTCGTCGTCGCCCCGAACCGGGCGGTCAGCCCGTCCACCCCGAGCACCGCGAGGTCGAGGGAGACCTGGGCGAGCGACGAGGCGACGAGCGGCCCGACCAGCTCGTAGGACTGCCTCCGAGGGATGCCTCCGGTGACGACGATCTTCACGTGCTCGCGCACCGACAGCTCGTAGGCGATGTTCAGCGCGTTCGTGACGATCGTGACGCCCGGTCCCTCGGCGGTCTTCTGGAGACCGTCGGTCCACCCCAGCACCCGAGCCACCTCGGTGGTCGTCGTGCCCCCGTTCACGCCGATGGAGTCACCGGGAGACACCATGGCGGCCACCGCGCGGGCGATCGACGCCTTGGCCTGCTGCTGGCGCCCCACCGTGTGCTGCAGCGGCAGCTCGTAGCCCGACCCGAGCGCCGAGGCGCCCCCGTGGGTGCGGGTGACGAGGCGCTGCTCGGCGAGGACGGAGAGGTCACGCCGCACCGTCGCCGTCGAGACACCGAGAGCCTCGCCCACCTCCGTCACAGAGACGCTGCCGCGCTCGCTGAGGAGGTCGAGCACCAGGGTGAGGCGTCGCTGCGGCGTCATGGCCCGAGTCTGGCCGCTCACCGCGCCCCTCCGCCCACCGGGACCCGTCACGGTCCCGGCGACCTGGCGGCGAGCGATCGCTCACCGACCTGATCGCCGATGACCACTACAGTCGACGGCGAACAGCTCCGCGCATCTCTCCCCGACGCGCACCCTGCCTGAGGAGGGACCGATGGACGCGCGCTCCCCCGAGGGGTTCCTCGGTGTCGACGTCGGGGGGACCACCGTCAAGGGGGTGCGCCGCTCGCCCGACGGCGCGACCACCGCGCAGGCACGGCGGCCCACCCGCAGCCCCGACCCGACCGGGGAGCACGCCGCGGCCACGGTCGTGGAGGTGGTCGACGCCCTCGGCGGCGCAGGCGGCGCTCCCGTGGGCGTGGCGCTGCCCGGGATCGTCGACGAGGAGGACGAGACCGCGGTGTTCTCGGCCAACCTCGGGTGGCGGGACGTGCCCGCCGGCCACCTGCTGCGCACCGCCCTCGGTGGTCCGGTGGTCGTCGGGCACGACGTGCGCGCCGGAGCGCTCGCCGAGGCACGGTCCCTGCCGGCGACGGCCCGCCGCGGCGTCGTCGCCTTCGTGGCCGTCGGGACCGGGATCTCCGCGGCGGTGCTCGTCGACGGCCGACCGGTGGTCTCCGGGGGCTGGGCGGGTGAGATCGGCCAGCTGGTGGTCCCGCACGGCCCCTTCGCCGGTCAGCGGGTGGAGTCGGTGGCGTCGGCCGCGTCCACGGCTCGCCGGGCCGGCGCTCCCGACGCCCGCACCGTCGCCGGGCTAGTGCGCGCCGGGGACCCGGCCGCGGCCCGCGTCTGGACCCAGACCGTGGAGGTGCTGGCGGGCTCGCTCGCCGGGCTCGTCGGGGTGCTGGCTCCCACCACCGTGGTGGTCGGCGGGGGCCTGGCGCTCGCGGGCGACCTGCTGCTGCGCCCGCTCGCCGACGCGCTGGCCCGGCAGACCCCCGGTCTGCGCCTGCCCGTGCTGGTCCCCGCGGTCCACGGCGACGCGGCGGCCGCCCTCGGCGCAGCGCTCATGGCCCAGGACGCCTCGGCGCCCCCGCACGAGGGCGGCGGGCGTCACCGCGGCTGACGGCACGGTCCTCGAGACGCCACCTGGCTCCGGTGAGGTCGGTGCCGCGGGTCGCGAGGTCACCGCGGGGCACGCCGTCCGACCTCGTGGCCTACCCGATCGCCACGACGAAGGCGTAGTTGCGACGGGCTCCGGTGACCCGTTCGACGGCGCGCCACGCGCCCCCGTCCCACACCGTCGGCGCGTACCCCAGGGCGGCGAGGTGCTCCACGACGTCCTCGGCGACCGCTCCGTACTTCGCCAGGTGCCGCTCCTCCACCTCCAGCAGGAGCACCGGGTGGTCACGCTCGAGAACGCCGCGGGCGCCCTGCAGCACCGCGAGCTCCGCGCCCTCCACGTCGGCCTTGATGACGTCCACCCGGTCCAGCCCGTGGACGCGCGCGAGCTCGTCGACCGTCGTGACGGGCACGTCGACGCCCCGGTGGGCACGGAACTCCACGTTCGGCCCCAGACCGTCGGCTCCGCTGGTGAGGAACGCCCGCCCGTGGACCGGCAGGCTGCGGCGCACCGGCAGGCTCATGCGTCCCGTGCCGCTGCTGGAGGACAGGGCGCCGGCGTGCAGCGTCACGGTGGTGGCCCCGAGCACGGCGAGGGCCACCCGCAGCAGGCGCCGAGGACCCGGGAGCGGCTCGACGCTGAGCACGCGGCCCCGGGGTCCGGCCAGGTCGGCGAGGGCGTACGTGTAGAGGCCGTACTCGGCGCCGACGTCCAGGCAGGTGCTCCCGGGGGCCACGAGCCGGTCCAGGCCCGCGACCTCGTCCTCGAGGAACCACGCCCGCGGCGAGGCCCACCGCAGGACGGCGCCGAGCCCGCTGAGGCGACGGGCGGGGCGCTGCGTGACGGTCACGGCGTGGATCATGCCAACCGCCGAGGTCGCTCACCCGCCGCTGCGCCCTCGCGTCGCCGGGGCGCAGCCGTCCGCCGGGGGATCAGGCGGCGTCCGCGAGCGCTGTGACCTCCTCCTCGGTGAGGGTGATGTCGGCCGCGGCGAGGTTGTCCTCGAGGTGGGCCACCGAGGAGGTCCCGGGGATGGGCACCATGACCGGGGAACGCCGCAGCAGCCACGCCAGCGCGAGCGCGGCCGTGCTCGCTCCCTCGTGGTGGTGCTTGACCGCGTCCAGCGGGCCCCCGGGTCGCGCGAGGTCCCCCGCGCTGACCGGCGCCCACGGGATGAAGGCGATGCCCTGGGCCTCGCAGTGGTCGAGCACGTCCTCGGCGGAGCGGTCGACGAGGTTGTAGCGGTTCTGCACCGAGGCGATCGACAGCCCGGCGGAGCGTGCCGCCTCGATCTCCTCGACGGAGACCTGGGAGAGCCCGACCTCCTTGACCAGGCCCTCGTCGACGAACGCCCTGATCTCCCCGAAGGTCTCCTCGCGCGGGACGCGGGCGTCGATGCGGTGCAGCTGCCAGAGGTCCACCTGCTCGACCCCGAGGCGGCGCATCGACATGAGCAGGCACTGGCGCAGGTACTCCGGGCGCCCCACGGGCTTCCAGACGTCCGGCCCGGAGCGGGTGAGCCCGGCCTTGGTCGCGACCACCACGTCTCCGTAGCCGCTCCCGTCGTGCAGCGCCTCGTGGATGAGGTCCTCGGAGACGTACGGGCCGTAGGAGTCGGCGGTGTCGATGAAGGTGACGCCCAGCTCGACGGCGCGGCGGAGCACGCGCACCGCCTCGTCGTGGTCCGCCGGCGGGCCCCAGATCCCCTCGCCGGTGATCCGCATCGCCCCGAACCCCAGCCGGGCGACGTCCTTGCCGCCGAGCCTGGTCGTGCCGCTGCCTGCTACCGCCACGGTGGTCCCTCCCCGGGCCGGGCGTGCGCCGGCCTCGTGGGCGTCACGCTAGTGCGCTGCGAGGAGACCGGCAGCGCCTCGGGCGGGTGGGACCCGCAGGCCGCGGCCGACCACGGTCGCTCACCGCTCGATCCTCGAGGCGTCCTCCTCGTCGACCACCAGGGGCGCGGTGTACGCCGTGAGCGTCCGACCGCGGAAGAACGCCGGCTCACGCACCCGCTGGACCAGCATGAGGGCCGCTCCGAGGACGATGAGGCCGAGACCCAGGACCAGGACGAGCCCCACACCGCCGATCGAGGCGCCGCTGCCGTAGTCCGGGGAGGCGCTGTCCCGCAGGGTGACGACGAAGACCGCGAACAGCCCCAGACCGCCGAGCAGCGGGAAGGCCAGCTTGAAGATGACGGCGTAGGCGCTGTCGAACAGCTCGCGGCGGAAGTACCAGACGCACCCGAACGCGGTGAGGGCGTAGTAGAAGCAGATCAGCAGGCCGAGGGAGTAGATCGTGTCCGTCAGCACGTTCTCGCTGACGATCGTCAGCACGGTGTAGAAGGTGCCCGCGGCGATGCCGGCCACGAGCGTGGCGAACGACGGGGTCTTGTGCACCGGGTGGACCCGCGTGAACCGCTGCGGCAGAGCCCGGTAGACCCCCATGGCGAGCATGGTGCGCGAGGTGGGCAGGAACGTGGTCATGAGGCTGGCCGCGCTGGAGGCCAGCACCGAGAGGTACAGCACGAGGTCCAGCGGGCTGCCCAGGACCGGCTCGGCGAGCGCCCCGAAGACGTTCTCCTCGGTCGCCGGGTTGCCCAGGCCGACCCCCTCCTGACCGACGCCGGCGTACATCTGCACGGCGATGGTGACCAGCAGGTAGGTCAGGAGGATCGAGACGACGGCCAGCAGCGCCGCCCGCCCCGGGGTCTTGCCGGAGTCGGACGTCTCCTCGTTGACGGTCAGGGCGCTGTCCCACCCCCAGAAGGCGAAGATCGACCCCGAGAGACCGGCGACGAACGCCGAGAGGGTGAGGCCCGCGGGGCTGAACCAGGTGATGTCGAACGCCAGCCCCGTCGGCGAGCCGCCTGACTTGGCGATGGCCACGATCGCGAACACGGCGAGGACCACGAGCTGGAACAGCACGAGGACGATCTGGATGCGCTCGGTGGTGGTGATGCCCCGGTAGGCCACGAACGTGGCCAGCGCCAGGAAGGTGAGGCAGGTGACCACGCTGACGAACGGGTTCTGCCACGCGTCGCCGAGGGCCGGCGAGCCGAGGACCGAGCCGAGCAGCTGGTAGAAGAACTGCACCGCGACGCCCGCCAGGTTGGACAGCACGACGATGGTCGCGACCATCGCCGCCCACCCGCCGAGCCAGCCCACGTAGGGGCCGAAGGCCTTGGTGGTCCAGGTGAAGGACGTCCCGCAGTCCGGGGCCACCTTGTTGAACTCGCGGTAGGCGTACGCGGCGAGGAACATCGGCAGGAAGCCGGCGATGATGATCAAGGGCATCTTGGTGCCGGCGGCGACCACGAGGATGCCGATGGTGGCGGTCAGCGTGTAGGCCGGGGCCACGCACGAGATCCCGATGACCGCGCCGCCGAAGAGCCCGATGGCACCACCCTTGAGGCCCTTGTCCTCCTGCTGGCCCGTCCGGGCCGGCGCGGTCATGGCGCCCTCAGCCCTCGAACCCGTGGTGGACCATGACGTGCTTGATGCGGGTGTAGTCCTCCAGGCCGTACAGGGACAGGTCCTTGCCGTACCCGGAGTGCTTGAAGCCGCCGTGCGGCATCTCCCCGACCAGGGGGATGTGGGTGTTGACCCACACGCACCCGTAGTCCAGGCGCGCGGCCATGCGCGCGGAGGTGCCCAGATCGGTGGTCCACACCGAGGACGCGAGGGCGTAGGGGCTGTCGTTGGCGATCCGCACCGCCTCGTCCTCAGCCGTGAAGCGCTGCACGGTGAGCACGGGGCCGAACACCTCGGTGGTGAGCAGCTCGTCGCCCGGGTGGAGGTCCGCGACGACGGTGGGGGCGTAGAAGTAGCCGCGCTCGCCGACCCGCTGGCCCCCGGTGGTCACCCGGGCGTGGTCGGGGGCGCGCTCGACGAGCCCGCTGACGTGCTCGAGCTGGGTGGCGTTGTTGATGGGCCCGTAGAAGATGTCCTCGTCCGTCGGGTCGAACCCGGTGCGCGTGGCCGCGACGGCGTCGGTGAGCGCAGCGAGGAACTCGTCGTGCACGCCGTCCTGGACGATGACCCGGGCGGCCGCGGTGCAGTCCTGCCCGGCGTTGAACAGTCCCGCCTGGGTGATCGCCTCGACCGCGGAGGCGATGTCCACGTCGTCGAAGACCACGACGGGGGCGTTGCCGCCCAGCTCGAGGTGGGCCCGCTTGAGGTCGGCGGCCGCCGCCGTGGCGACCGCCATGCCGGCGCGGGTGGACCCGGTGATGGAGACCATCTGCGGCACGGGGTGGGAGACGAGCGCCGCGCCGGTCTCGCGGTCCCCGCAGACGAGGTTGCACACCCCCGGCGGGAAGATCTCCTGCATCTTCTCCACCATCCACACCGAGGACGCGGGGGTGGTGTCGCTGGGCTTGAGCACCACGGTGTTGCCCGCCGCGAGCGCGGGGGCGAACTTCCAGACGGCCATGAGCATCGGGTAGTTCCACGGCGAGACCTGGGCGACCGGGCCGACGGGCTCGCGGCGCACCGAGGAGGTGTAGCCGCGCATGTACTCCCCGCTGGAGCGCCCCTCGAGGGTGCGCGCGGCGCCCGCGAAGAAGCGGATCTGGTCCACCATCATCGTGAGGTCCTCGGCCATGGTCAGCCCGAAGGGCTTGCCGGTGTTCGCGCACTCGATCCCCACCAGCTCCTCCGCGTTGCTCTCCACGACGTCGGCGAGGGTGAGCAGGGCTCTCTGCCGCTCGGACGGGGTGCTCCAGCGCCACGACGCGAAGGCCTCGCCCGCCGCCGTGAAGGCCGCGTCGACGTCCTCCGCGCCGGAGTGCGGGGCGGTGGCGTAGACCTCGCCGGTCGCGGGGTCGCGCACGTCCATGGTGGCGCCGGAGGCCGCGGGGCGGGCCTGCCCGCCGATGATGTTGTGGAAAGCCGTGCGGGACATCGTCGTCCTCCAGGTCTCGGGGTCCGGCCACCCTAGGGGTGATCAGACCTCTGTGTCACCGGCGCCCGCGTCGCTGGTCGACCGGTGCGCCCCGCGCCGTCCGTCGGCGATGACGGGCGCCGCCGGTGCATGCTTCGGTGACCCAGCCCCGGACGGACGACGACCACCAGGAGAACCGCGATGACACAGCACCCGCTCGACCCGCTCACCGGCGAGGAGTTCCGCGAGGTCGCGGCGATCCTGGCACGCGAGAAGGGCATCACGCCGGCGTGGCGGTACGCCTCCATCGAGCTGGTCGAGCCCGAGAAGGCCGACCTGCGGGCGTGGAGCCCGGGTGACCCCGTGCGGCGCGTCGCCCTGGCGGTGCTCTGGAACCGCGAGGACAACCGGGCCTACGAGGCCGTCGTCGACCTCGACGCCGACAGCACGGACGGGTCCGTGCAGTCCTGGACCCACCGGCCCGGGGCGATCCCGAACTTCACCGTCGACGAGTGGCACGAGTGCGACGAGGCCATGCGCGCCCACCCCGAGGTCATCGCGGCGCTGGCCGAGCGCGGCATCACCGACACCTCGCTGCTGCTCATCGACGTGTGGACGTACGCGGGCGCGCTCGTCCCCGAGCGGTACGCGGGCAAGCGCCTGGGGTGGTGCGACGTGTGGCGGCGCGCCACGCCCGACGGCAACCCGTACGCGCACCCCGTCGCGGGGATCAAGCCGATCGTGGACATGAACACCATGGAGCTCCTGGAGATCGACCGCGGGCCCGACGGCGGCTCCCCGGACGTCCAGGGCGAGTACGCGCCGGGGCCGTGGACCGGGGAGCTGCGCACGGACCGCAAGCCCCTGGAGATCACCCAGCCGCAGGGCGCGTCGTTCGCGATCGACGGTCACGAGCTCACCTGGCAGCGCTGGAAGATGCGCATCGGCTTCAACTACCGCGAGGGCATGACGCTGCACCAGGTCACCTACGACGACCACGGCGAGGAGCGCAGCATCGCCCACCGGATGTCCTTCGCCGAGATGGTCGTGCCCTACCGCGACGCCTCGTTCGAGCACTACCGGCGCACCGCCTA
>JARIBR010000190.1 GCA_029258695.1 Quadrisphaera sp. | reverse complement strand
ACGGACGCCGGGTGACGGCGCCCATGCAGAGGATCGCCGACTCGCCGGGGTTGAGGATCGGCGTGCCCCCGTCCACCCCGAACACCCCGACGTTGGTGACCGAGATGGTGCCGCGCGCCATGTCCGCGGGGCTCGTGCGCCCGTCACGGGCGGTCCTCACCAGCGCGGTCAGCGCCTGCGCCAGGCCCGTGAGGTCCAGAGCCTGGGCGTCCTTGACGTTGGGCACCAGCAGCCCGCGCTCGCTGGCGACGGCCACCCCGAGGTTGACGTAGTCCTTGACGACGATCTCCTGGGCGGCCTCGTCCCACGAGGAGTTGATCCCCGGGTGACGCCCGACCGCCAGGCACATCGCCCGGGCCACGACGAGCAGGGGCGAGACGTGGACGCCCTCGAACGAGCGGTCCGCGCGCAGCCGTGCGAGCAGCTTGACGGTGCGTGTCACGTCGACGGTGAGGTGCGCTGACGTGTGCGGAGCGGTGAAGGCGCTGGTCACCATCGCCTGGGCGATGGCCTTGCGCACGCCGCGGACCGGGATGCGGCGCTCCCGTGCGTCGTCGGCCTCCGGCGAGAGGGACGCGGCGGCCCGCGACGGCTCGGGGGAGGTGGCGTCCGGGGACGCTCCCGGGGCCTCGGCGACGCCCAGGACGTCGGCGCGCGTGATCACGCCGCCGGCGCCGCTGCCGGTCACCGACGCGAGGTCGACGCCGCGCGAGCGGGCCAGCAGACGCACCGGAGGGGTGGCCAGCGGTCTGGGTGCCGGAGGTTCGGCTGCCGGGGCCGCTGCTGGGACCGGCGTCCCGGTCGGCGCGACGCGCTGGGCCGAGCGGCGCCGCCGGCGACGGCCGGTGGTGGCGCTCTCGCGCACGCCGTACCCGACGAGCACCGACGTGGCACCGGGGTCCGGTGCGTCGGTCGCCGCACCGGGCGCGCGACCGGCGTCCGGTGCGTCGCTCGGGGCACCGTCGGGCTCGCTCGGCGCCGCGTCGGCGTCCACCACGGAGAGGTCGCTCCCGGAGCCCTGGGCGTCCAGCCCCTCGTCGTCGAGGCCGCGACCGGCCTGGCCGTCGGCGACGCCGGCTCCCCCGGCCCCGTCGGTCCCGTCACCCTCGTCGGCCGCTGCCGTCCCGACGGTCCCGACGGCCCCGTCGGCCCCGTGGGCCCGGGCGGTCCCGTCGACCTCACCCTTGCCGGCGGGCTCCGGAGCGCTCGCCGCGGCCGGGTCGTCGACGCCCACGGCGATGAGCTCGGTGCCCACGTCGACGGTCACCCCCTCGGCCACGAGCAGCCGCTCCACCCGTCCGGCCCACGGCGAGGGCAGCTCGACGATCGACTTGGCCGTCTCGACCTCCACCACGGGGGCGTTGACGGCGACGACGTCACCCTCGGCCACCAGCCAGCGCACCACCTCGGCCTCGGTGAGTCCCTCACCGACGTCCGGCAGGCGGAAGGTCCGGGTGCTCGTCATGCCGTGCTCATCTCTCGTCGTCCTCCGGCTCGTGCTCGCCCATCACAGGCACATCCGTGTTCCGGGCATCTCGGTGCCCCGGGCCGTCCCACGTCCCGGAGAGCTCAGTACGCCAGGACGCGGTCGACCGCGTCCAGCACCCGGTCGGCATCGGGGAGGTAGTGCTCCTCCACGCGCGCGACGGGGTAGGGCACCGCGAATCCGCCCACGCGCAGGACCGGTGCCTCGAGGTGGTGGAAGCAGCTCTCGGTGAGGCGGGCGGCCAGCTCGGCGCCGAGCCCCAGGAACGTCGGGGCCTCGTGGACCACCACGCAGCGACCCGTCCGCCGGACCGACGCCTCGAGGGTGGGCAGGTCCAGGGGCGTGATGCTCCGCAGGTCCACCACCTCCACCGACGTCCCCTCGGCGCGCGCGGTGACCGCGGCGTCGAGGGCCACCCGCACCGTCGGGCCGTAGGCGAGGACGGTGACGTCGGTGCCGGCCTGGACCACCCGGGCGGAGTGCAGCGGGGGCGCCGCCTCCAGAGCGCCCGCTGGCCCGCCGTCGGGGTCCGCGAGCTCGACCGGCCCGCGGTCCCAGTACCGGCGCTTGGGCTCGAAGACCATCACCGGGTCGTCGCTGGCGACGGCCTGCTGGATCATCCAGTAGGCGTCCTGCGGTGACGCCGGGGAGACCACCCGCAGCCCGGGGGTGTGGGCGAAGAGGGCCTCGGGGCTCTCCGAGTGGTGCTCCACCGCCCCGATCCCCCCGCCGAAGGGCACGCGGACCACCACGGGCAGCGACGTCGTCCCCGAGGTGCGCGAGCGCATCTTCGCGAGCTGGGTGACGATCTGGTTGAAGCCCGGGAAGATGAACCCGTCGAACTGGATCTCGCACACCGGGCGGTAGCCGGCCATCGCCAACCCCGTCGCGGTGCCGATGATGCCGGCCTCGGCCAGCGGGGTGTCGACCACCCGCTGCTCGCCGAAGTCGCGCTGGAGCCCGTCGGTGACGCGGAACACCCCGCCGAGCGCCCCGATGTCCTCGCCCATGAGCAGAACCTTCTCGTCGGCGCCCATGGCGCGGCGCAGCCCGGCGTTGAGCGCGGCAGCCATCGTCAGGGTGCTCGTGCGGGCCTCGGCGGTCGGTCGGCCGGTCCCAGGCCCGCGGTCGGTGGACGCGCTCGAGCGGCGGGGCGCGGTGGTCGGCGCGGTCGCGGTGGTGGTCATGGCTGCTCTCCTTCGGCGTCCCAGTCCTGCACCCAGGCCCGGTCGGCGTCGACCAGGGGGTGGGGGTCGGCGTAGACGTGGTCGAACATCGA
>JARIBR010000187.1 GCA_029258695.1 Quadrisphaera sp. | reverse complement strand
GAGGACTTCAGCGCCGCGGACGCGGTCGACGACCTGCGCCGGCTCGACGAGCTGTGGGCTCGCGTCGAGGCCGGCGACGCCGGCGCCCCCGGCGGCCCGGACGGCTCCAGCGACCTCGCGCACCGGTCGGTGGGCACCCGCCTGTACCGGCCGCGGGACGCCGGCGCCCTGGAGCGCCGCCTCAAGCTGGTGCGGGTGGCACCGCTGTCGCTCACCGCCGTCCTGCCGATCCTGCGCAACCTCGGCGCCGAGGTCGTCGACGAGCGCCCCTACGAGGTCGAGCGCAGCGACGGGGGGACCGGCTACGTCTACGACTTCGGCCTGCGGCTCCCCGTCGAGCCCGACGAGGAGTCCGGCGCGCTGCTCACGCAGACGTTCCAGGCGGCGTGGGACGGACGGACGGAGTCCGACGAGCTGGACCAGCTGGTCCTCCTCGCGAGGCTGACGTGGCGCCAGGTCGTCATCCTGCGGGCCGCCTCCCGGTACCTGCGCCAGGCGGGCTCGACCTTCAGCCAGGAGTACCTCGTGGCGGCGCTGGTGGCCAACGCCCCCGTCGCCCGCTCGCTCGTCGAGCTCTTCGAGGCGCGCCTGGCCCCGGTCGGCGATGACGGTGGCGAGGCCACCGGAGCGCCGCAGGGCGTCGCCGACGAGATCGTCGAGGGCATCCGCTCGGCGCTCGACGACGTGGAGAGCCTCGACCACGACCGGATCCTGAGGTCCTTCCTCACCCTGGTGCTGGCGACGCTGCGCACCAACGCCTTCCAGCACGGTGACGACGGGCAGCCGAAGGCCCACGTGGCGCTCAAGCTCGACCCGCGGGCCATCCCCGACCTGCCGGCGCCGCGCCCCACCGCCGAGGTGTGGGTGTACTCCCCCCGCGTCGAGGGGGTCCACCTGCGCTTCGGCGCGGTCGCCCGCGGCGGCCTGCGCTGGAGCGACCGCCGCGAGGACTTCCGCACGGAGGTCCTCGGGCTCGTCAAGGCCCAGACGGTGAAGAACGCCGTCATCGTGCCCACGGGGGCCAAGGGTGGCTTCGTCGCCAAGCAGCTCCCCGACCCGGCCGTCGACCGCGAGGCGTGGATGGCCGAGGGCGTCGATGCCTACGAGACCTTCATCCACGGCCTGCTCGACATCACCGACGACCTCGTCCCCGACGAGGGCGCCCCCGGTGGGCGCCGCGTCGTGCCGCCGCCGGGCGTCGTCCGGCACGACGGGGACGACGCCTACCTCGTGGTCGCCGCCGACAAGGGGACGGCCTCGTTCTCCGACACGGCCAACGCCATCGCCGCCGAGCACGGCTTCTGGCTCGGTGACGCCTTCGCCTCCGGGGGCAGCGCCGGCTACGACCACAAGGCGATGGCCATCACCGCGCGCGGCGCGTGGACCTCCGTGCGCCACCACTTCCGCGCCCTGGGCCTCGACACCCAGAGCGAGGACTTCCGCGTGGTCGGCGTCGGGGACATGAGCGGAGACGTCTTCGGCAACGGGATGCTGCTCTCGCGCCACGTCCGGCTGGTCGGTGCCTTCGACCACCGTCACGTCTTCGTCGACCCCGACCCGGACGCCGCGACCTCCTTCACCGAGCGGCAGCGCCTGTTCGACCTCCCCCGGTCCTCCTGGGCGGACTACGACACGTCGCTGATCAGCGAGGGCGGCGGGGTGTGGCCCAGATCGGCGAAGTCCATCTCCCTGCCGGCTCCCGCGCTCGAGGCGCTGGGGCTCGCGGAGGACACCGGGCCGCTGACCCCCAGCGAGGTGGTCAGCGCGATCCTCTGCGCTCCCGTGGACCTGCTCTGGAACGGCGGGATCGGCACCTACGTCAAGGCCTCCAGCGAGGAGGACTCCGAGGTCGGTGACCGCGCCAACGACGCGGTCCGGGTCGACGGTCGCCAGCTGCGCGTCGCCGTCGTCGGCGAGGGCGGGAACCTCGGCTTCACCCAGCGCGGACGCGTGGAGGCGGCCATGGCCGGGGTGATCCTCAACACCGACGCCATCGACAACTCCGCCGGGGTCGACTGCTCCGACCACGAGGTCAACATCAAGATCCTCCTCGCGGACGTCGTCGCCGACGGGGACCTCTCGCTGCCCGAGCGCGACGAGCTCCTCGTCGCGATGACCGACGACGTGGCGGACCTGGTGCTCGCCGACAACGAGGACCAGAACGTCCTGCTCAGCACGCTGCGCGCCCAGGCGCCGTCGATGCTGCCCGTGCACCGGCGGCTGATCGCCGCGATGGAGTCCAGCGGTGTCCTCGACCGCGAGGTCGAGGAGCTGCCGGCCGACGCCGCGCTGGCCGAGCGCGGCGAGCAGGGGCGCGGTCTGACCGTCCCCGAGCTCGCCGTGGTCACCGCCTACGCCAAGAACACGCTCAAGGCCTCGCTGATCGCCACGTCGGTGGGCGACGACCCCGCCTTCGCGACCCTCATGGCGCAGTACTTCCCGCAGCCCCTCGTCGACCGCTACGAGCAGCGCCTGGGCAGCCACCCGCTGCGCCGGGAGATCATCACGAACTCGCTGGTCAACGACGTGGTGAACCTCGCCGGGCCGACGTTCGTCCACCGGCTCGTCGACGTGACCGGGGCCAGCGAGGAGCACGCGGTGCGCGCCTGGGCGGTCTGCCGGGCCGTCTTCGACGTCGCCGGCCACGCCGCCGCCCTGGACGCGCTCGCCGCCGGCGACCGGGAGACGTCCGCGAGCGCCGAGGTCGTCACCGCCATGCGCCTGGACCTGCGCCGCCTGGTGGACCGGGCGAGCCGCTGGTTCGTCCAGCACCTGCCCGACGGCTTCGACGTGGTCACCGAGACCGAGCGCTTCCGGCCCGTGGTGGAGCGCTGGTCCGGGCAGGTGCAGGAGCTGCTCGGGGGCCAGGACCGCGTGCGCTTCCAGGCGGAGGTCGGGGCGCTCAGCGACCAGGGCGTTCCCGAGGACCTGGCCCACCGCTCGGTGGGTCTGCTGTGGGAGTTCGCGCTGCTGGACATCACCGAGTCGGCCTCGGCGGTGGACGTGGGCACCGAGGAGGCCGCGCCGCTGTACTTCACCCTCTTCGACCGCTACGGCGCCGACGTGCTCCTCGTGGCGATCAGCGCGCTGCCGCGTGAGGACCGCTGGGAGGCCCTCGCCCGCGCCGCGCTGCGCGAGGACGTGTACGCGGTGATGGCCGCGTTGACGTCGAGCGTGCTGACGTCCACGCGGGCGGGTGCACCGCCGGAGCGCGTCGCCGCGTGGGAGTCCACCCGTGAGGCCCAGCTGGCCCGCGTGCGCCGGACCCTCACGGAGGTCCACGAGCAGCAGGTCAGCGAGCTCGCGCCGCTGTCCGTGGCGCTGCGCCTGCTGCGCGGGGTGGTGACGTCGGGGACCGCCTGACCAGCGCCGCGCGGCTCGCGACCCGCGTGGCTCAGCGCTGGGCCAGGTACTCCGCGCTCGCGGCCAGGCGTGCCAGGCGCCGGCGCTGGCCGAGGGCGGAGAGCGGGGCGGCTGCCCTCTGCACGAGGGCACCGGCGGGCCCGGCGACGCGCGCGGTGAAGGTCACGAGGCAACCCTCGCCGTCGGCCTCGACGAGCTGGTCGTAGGTCAGCACGTGCCCGGCGCCGCGGGTGCGCCAGCACATGCCGGCGCCGGGGAGCACCTCGGTGACCTCCATGACCGTCGGCGGCCCGAACCACGGCCGCACGCGCAGGCGCCACCCGGCCTCGACGCTGCCGCTGGCCGGTTCGACGGAGGCCACGTGCGGGGACCACAGCGCCCACGCGCCCACGTCGGTCAAGAGGTCGTGGACGATGGTCGGCGGCGCGGCGACGGCCTGTCGCGAGGTGATCGGTGCGAGGGTCACGGACCTGCCCCGCTCAGAAGCGCTCGCGGCGCACGCTGGCGCGGCGGCCCTTGATGGAGCTCGCCGAGAGCTGGGAGATGACCTCGTCGGCGGCGGCGTCGGGCACGTCCACGAGGGTGACGCGCGGGGCCAGGTCGATCGGGCCGATCTGCTTGCCCACCAGCGAGGTCTCGTTCGCGATCGCCCCGACGATGTCGCCGACCCGCACGCCCTGCTGGGCGCCCACGCTGATCCACAGGCGGGTCTTGCCCTCGGCTGCGCCGGCGCCGCGCTTGCCCCGCGGGGCGCCGGCGGGGCCGCCACCGTCGCGACCGTCGCGGGAGCGCTCGGTGCGCGGCCCGCGGGCGTCGTCGCGCTCGCGGTTCTTGCGGGGGCCGGGCGCGGGGATCTCGTGCTCGTCCGCGGTCTCGGAGCGCTCGACCTGGATCAACCGCAGCGCTGCAGCGGCGACGTCCACGACGTCGCGGTCCTCGCCGGCGATCTCGCGCACGAGCGAGGCCAGGGTGCTCAGGGCCTGCGCGTCGGAGGAGTCGTCGAGCTCGCGCACCACGTCGCGGCGCAGCCGCTCTCGCTGTGCGGTCCGCAGCGCCGCGACGTCGGGCACCGGCAGGACCTCGATGCGGCGCTTGGTCACCCGCTCGATGGTCGAGAGCATGCGCTGCTCGCGCGGGTCGGCCAGGGTCAGCGCCACGCCCTCGCGCCCGGAGCGCCCCACGCGCCCGATGCGGTGGACGTAGGACTCCGGGGCCGCGGGCACGTCGTAGTTGACGACATGCGTGAGGTGGTCGACGTCGAGACCGCGGGCGGCGACGTCGGTGGCGACGAGCAGCTCGGCGGTCTGGCTGCGCAGGCGCCCCATGACCTTGTCGCGCTGCTCCTGGCCCATGCCCCCGTGCAGGGCCTCCGCGCGGTACCCGCGGGCGTTGAGGGCCTCGGTGAGGTCGTCCACGTCACCGCGGGTGCGGCAGAACACCAGGGTGGAGTGGGCGTCCTCGACGTCGAGGACCCGGGCCAGCGCGGCGGGCTTGTGGTGGCGCGAGACGAGGTAGGCGCTCTCGCGGACCTTCGGCGCCTCGCCCTCGGGGGTCTCCTCGCGGGCGATGCGCAGGCGCACCGGGTCGGTGAGGTGCCGGCGGGCGATCGCCGCGGTCTTGGCGGGCATGGTGGCCGAGAACAGCACCGTCTGCCGACCCGCCGGGGTCTGCTCGAGGATGGACTCGATGTCCTCGGCGAAGCCCATGTCGAGCATCTCGTCGGCCTCGTCGAGGACGGCGATCTTGAGGTCGTCCAGGTTCAGGGAACCGCGCTTGAGGTGGTCGATGGCCCGTCCCGGCGTGGCGACGACGACGTCCACGCCGGAGGTCAGCCCGCGCAGCTGACCGCCGATGGGCTGGCCGCCGTACACCGCCAGGACGCGCGCGTCCAGCGTGGCGCCGTAGCGGGTGAAGGCGTCGGCCACCTGCATCGCGAGCTCACGGGTGGGGACCAGGACGAGGGCGACGGGGTGCTTGCCGCGGCGCCACGTGAGCTGCTCGAGGATCGGCAGGGCGAACGCTGCGGTCTTGCCGGTGCCGGTGGCGGCCTGCCCGACGACGTCGCGCCCGGTGAGCAGCACGGGAATGGCCTCGCGCTGGACCGGGGTGGGCTCCTCGTACCCGAGGTCCGAGAGCGCGGACAGCAGCTCCGGACGCAGCTGGAGGTGCTCGAAGGTGGTCGTCTCGGGGTCCTCGCCGTGCCGGGCCGGGTCACCCTCGGTCTCGTGGCTGCGGGTGTCGGTCGCGGGCTCGGCGAGCTGGGTCATGGGCGGTGCTCCTTGCGGTGGTGGGTTGCCGGTCCATCGTCCCAGGCCGGGCGAGGTGCCCGCGCCGCGGAGGCCGGCGGTCGTCGAGGTGGTCGTCGGTGGGCTGCGAGGCGGTCGACGACCGTCGGCGGCTGCGGGGGCCACCGGTGGGTCAGCCGCGGTCGCGGCCCGGGTCGTCGGGGTCGGCGCGCCGGGCCGGGTCCACCGCGCGGTCGCTGCGGTAGAAGTCGCCCTCGATCACCTCGCCGGTGGGGTCGGTGGAGGGCGCCGGCGGGCGCTGGGAGTCGGGCCCCTTCACGTCGGCCGGGCCGAAGACGTGGAGGAGACGGCGCTCGAGGGCGGCGAGGAAGGAACGGCGGGCCATGGTCCAGTGTCCTTCCTCGGCGTCGGGCAGCCGTCGTCGAGGGCGCCCACGGGTACAAGGCGCCGGCGCGCCGGGCTGTTCCCGGGCCGGGGCACCGGTCCCGAGCCGACCCGGCGACCGGGGTCGGTCAGGAGCGCTCGGCGGCTGCGCTGCCCGGCCCTGGGCCCCCCGGGGCTCCCGCGGCGGTGCGCCGCTCCCGGTGGGTGCGGCGCACCGAGCGGACGACCAGCCACACCACGAAGGCGACGATGGCCGCGTAGACGGCGTAGTTGAGGTACTGGCTGTAGCCCTCGACCCGCTGCCACTGGCTCCCGAGGCCGTAGCCGAGCCCGACGAGCAGGACGTTCCAGATGGCGGAGCCGGCCGCGGTGTAGAGCAGGAACGTCCCGCGGGGCATGCCTGCGGCCCCCGCGGGCAGCGAGATCGCGCTGCGGACCCCGGGGATGAGGCGACCGAAGAACACCGCGCCGCGCCCGTGCTTGACGAACCACCGCTGGGCGGCGTCGGCGTCGTCCTCGTTGACGAACGGCACGTGCGCCAGCAGCCACATCGACCGGTCGAGGCCCACCAGGCGGGCGATCTCGTACAGCAGCTGGGCGCCGACCACCGTGCCGACCATGGCGGCGAGGAAGGCGGCGACGAGGTTCATCGCCCCCGAGAACGAGAGGAACCCTGCCAGGGGCAGGACCACCTCCGAGGGGATCACCGGGATGATCGTCTCGAGGAAGGTCATGAGCATCACCCCCGGCCAGCCCAGCGCGGCCATGGCGTCGGCCACCCACCCGGACAGCCCGGTGAGACCGAAGGTCTCGGAGGGCTGCGCCGCGGCGGAGAGGACGGCGACCAGCGGTCCCGACGTGAGGAGCATGGGCGCAGGGTATCGGCGCCGGCGGGCGCCGGGGCCGCGCTCGCGGCACGTGGGGCCGCCCGGCATGCTGGGTGGCCTGCCAGCGGCCACGCCGCGCCACCACCGACCCCAGGAGTCCC
>JARIBR010000184.1 GCA_029258695.1 Quadrisphaera sp. | reverse complement strand
GACCGGCAAGACGACGATCGCCATCGACACCATCATCAACCAGAAGCAGAACTGGGAGTCCGGCGACCCGGACAAGCAGGTGCGCTGCATCTACGTCGCCATCGGCCAGAAGGGTTCCACGATCGCGTCGGTGCGCGGAGCGCTGGAGGACGCCGGTGCGCTGGAGTACACCACCATCGTCGCCTCGCCCGCCTCGGACCCCGCGGGTTTCAAGTACCTCGCCCCCTACACCGGCTCGGCCATCGGCCAGCACTGGATGTACGGCGGCAAGCACGTGCTCGTGGTCTTCGACGACCTGTCCAAGCAGGCCGAGGCCTACCGCGCGGTCTCGCTGCTGCTGCGCCGCCCGCCGGGCCGCGAGGCCTACCCCGGCGACGTCTTCTACCTGCATTCCCGGCTGCTCGAGCGGTGCGCGAAGCTCTCCGACGAGCTCGGTGCGGGATCGATGACGGGCCTGCCGATCATCGAGACGAAGTCCAACGACGTCTCGGCGTTCATCCCCACCAACGTCATCTCCATCACCGACGGCCAGATCTTCCTCGAGTCCGACCTGTTCAACGCCAACCAGCGCCCCGCCGTCAACGTCGGCGTGTCGGTCTCGCGGGTGGGCGGCGACGCCCAGGTCAAGGCCATGAAGAAGGTCTCCGGCACCCTGAAGATCGACCTCGCGCAGTTCCGGTCGCTGGAGTCGTTCGCGATGTTCGCCTCCGACCTCGACCAGACCTCGCGCAACCAGCTCGACCGCGGTGCCCGCCTCCTCGAGCTGCTGAAGCAGCCGCAGTACTCGCCGTACCCCATCGAGGAGCAGGTCGTCTCGGTGTGGGGCGGGATCAACGGGGTCTTCGACTCCGTGGCCGTCGAGGACGTGAGCCGTTTCGAGCGCGAGCTGCTCGACCACCTCAAGCGCAAGGACGTCGCGCTCGGCAGCATCCGTGAGACCGGTCAGCTGTCCGACGACACGGTCGACGCGCTGAAGAAGGAGGTCGAGTCCTTCAAGACGGGCTTCACCCCCGGCGCGGAGACCGAGCCCAGCGGCTCCGGCGAGCAGTCCACGCAGGACGCCCTCGAGGAGGACGGCGTGGACCAGGAGCAGATCACCAGGCAGCGCCGCTCCTGACGTCGCCCGCCGGCCTGCCTCGCCCGGGCCGGCGCCGCCCCCGGCGAGGCACGGGGCGAGAACCCGCACCACCACAGCAGAAGGAGAAGCGCGATGGCTGGCCAGATGCGCGAGTACCGCAGCAAGATCAAGTCGACGAAGTCGATGCAGAAGATCTTCCGCGCCATGGAGCTCATCGCCACGTCGCGCATCACCAAGGCGCGGGCTGCGGTGTCGTCCTCGACGCCCTACTCCCGCGCCCTGACGCGGGCGGTCTCGGCGGTGGCGACCTTCACCGACGCCGAGCACCCGCTGCTCACCGAGCGCGAGAGCTCGCGCCGGGCCGCGGTCCTCGTCGTCACCTCCGACCGGGGGATGGCCGGCGCGTACTCCGCGTCGGTGATCAAGGAGGCGGAACGCCTCATCGGCCGGTTGCGCGAGGAGAGCACCGAGCCCGTGCTCTTCGTCACCGGCCGCAAGGGCGAGGCGTACTACTCCTTCCGTGGGCGCACCGTCCAGGAGTCGTGGACCGGTGGCTCGGAGTCCCCGGACTACGAGACCGCTGACGCCATCGGGACGTTGCTCGTCGACGCCTTCCTCGACGGGAGCGACGGCGGTGAGGGCAACGGCGAGCGCCCCGGAGGCGGCGAACGGATGACCGAGTATGACGGCCCGAGCGTCGACGAGATCCACGTCGTCTACACCCGGTTCGTCTCCATGGTCAGCCAGGAGCCCACCGTGCTCCGATTGCTGCCGCTCGAGGTCGTCGAAGGGGTCGAGGCGCCGCCCAGCGACGAGCTGCTGCCCCTCTACGACTTCGAGCCCGACGTCGAGACCGTCCTCGACGAGCTGCTGCCGCGCTACGTCTCGGCGCGCATCTACAACGCGCTGCTCCAGGCCGCGGCCAGCGAGCACGCCGCCCGTCAGCGGGCGATGAAGAGCGCCGGCGACAACGCCGACGACCTCATCCGCCAGTACACCCGGCTGGCCAACCAGGCCCGCCAGGCCGAGATCACGCAGGAGATCAGCGAGATCGTCTCCGGCGCCGACGCGCTGGCCAGCTGAGACCGGCCCGGAACAGCCCGCACCGGCCGACGTCCGCGCAGACCCGCCGACACCGGCCGCCACGCCCCCTCGAGGAGAAGCCACCATGTCCACCATCACCCCCGACGCCCCCACCAGCTCCGGCCGCCCGGACGACGGACCCGAGAACGGCGGGGACCTCCCCACCGGGCGGATCTCCCGCGTCACCGGCCCCGTCGTCGACATCGAGTTCCCCGCGGGGGGCCTTCCGGACATCTACAACGCCCTGCAGATCGAGTACGTCCTCGAGGGCCGCGACCTGGTGCTCACCCTCGAGGTCGCCCAGCACATCGGCGACAACGTCGTCCGCGCCATCGCGCTGAAGCCCACCGACGGACTGGTCCGCGGCATGAGCGTCATCAACACCGGCGAGGGCATCACCGTGCCCGTCGGTGACGTGACGCTCGGCCGGGTGTTCGACACCATCGGCACGCCCCTGAACCTCGAGGAGGGCGAGACGCTCGACATCACCGAGCGCTGGCCCATCCACCGCAAGGCCCCCGACTTCGACCAGCTGGAGTCGAAGACCACGCTGTTCGAGACGGGCATCAAGGTCATCGACCTGCTCACCCCGTACGTCCAGGGCGGCAAGATCGGCCTGTTCGGCGGCGCCGGCGTCGGCAAGACCGTCCTCATCCAAGAGATGATCCAGCGGGTCGCGCAGAACCACGGTGGCGTGTCGGTCTTCGCCGGCGTGGGCGAGCGCACCCGAGAGGGCAACGACCTCATCGTGGAGATGGAGGAGGCCGGCGTCTTCGACAAGACGGCGCTGGTCTTCGGCCAGATGGACGAGCCGCCGGGCACCCGCCTGCGGGTCGCGCTGTCCGCGCTGACCATGGCGGAGTACTTCCGCGACGTCCAGAACCAGGACGTGCTGCTGTTCATCGACAACATCTTCCGGTTCACCCAGGCCGGCGCGGAGGTCTCCACGCTGCTGGGGCGCATGCCGTCGGCCGTGGGATACCAGCCGAACCTCGCCGACGAGATGGGCGTGCTCCAGGAGCGGATCACCTCCACCCGCGGCCACTCGATCACCTCGCTGCAGGCGATCTACGTCCCCGCCGACGACTACACCGACCCGGCGCCGGCCACCACCTTCGCCCACCTAGACGCGACCACCGAGCTCTCCCGTGAGATCGCCTCGCGCGGGCTGTACCCGGCGGTGGACCCGCTCGCCTCGACCTCGCGCATCCTCGACCCGCGCTACCTGGGCCAGGCGCACTACGACACCGCGACGCGCGTCAAGCAGATCCTCCAGCGCAACAAGGAGCTCCAAGACATCATCGCGATCCTCGGCGTCGACGAGCTGTCCGAGGAGGACAAGGTGGTCGTCAACCGCGCCCGCCGCATCCAGCAGTTCCTCTCCCAGAACACCTACATGGCCGAGAAGTTCACCGGCGTGGTCGGCTCGACCGTCCCGCTGGCCGACACCATCGAGTCGTTCTCGAAGATCGCGGACGGCGACTACGACCACGTCGCCGAGCAGGCGTTCTTCAACGTGGGCTCCATCGACGACGTCGAGGAGAAGTGGTCGCAGATCCAGAAGGAGAACGACCGGTGACCCTCAGCGTCCAGGTTGTCTCCGCGGAGAAGGAGGTGTGGTCCGGCGACGCCACGATGGTCGTCGCGCGGACCGCCGAGGGCGAGCTTGGGGTCCTCACCGGTCACGAGCCGGTCCTCGCGGTGCTCGGCGCCGGAGAGGTGCGCATCGGCACCGGCCAGGACGCCATCCGCTCCGGCCGCGTGGATGACGTGGTGGTCACGGTGGACGGCGGCTTCCTCTCCGTCGAGCACGACACCGTCCTCGTCGTCGCCGAGCGCGTCGACGTCTCGCAGGGCGCTGACGACTCCACGACCTCGCGCGCCTGACCTGACGCGTCCTTGATCCCCGCGGCCCCCATGGACTCGAGAGCAGCGCCGCGGGGGGCCGCACGGTGATGGTGTTCCTGGTCGCCGGTCAGGTGATCGCCAGCGTGGTCGTCGTCATCGCGCTCACGGCCCTGGTGCTGGTGCTGCGGCTCCGCTCCCTGACGCGCCGCCGGGGCACGTTCGACTGCGCGCTGCGCTGCGGGGACGGCGGCGCGCACGCCCACTGGGCGTTCGGCGTCGCCCGCACCGGGAGCGAGACCGTGCGGTGGTGGCGCTCGCGCTCGCTGTCCCCCGCACCGGGATGGAGCGCCCGGCGCAGCGCGATCACCGTGGAGACCCGCCAGCCCGTGAGCATCGAGGGTGGGGGTGGCGGGATCGTCGTGCGGCTGCGGGCCGGTTCCCAGGAGGTCGAGCTGCTCATGGACGACGACGCCTACACCGGGTTCGCCGCGTGGCTGGAGTCAGCGCCCCCGCGCGACGCCGGGGTGCGCTGAGAGCACGGGCCCGGGCCCGCGTGGGCCGTCGCTGCGCCCGTGGGTCACCGCTCGTCGCGCAGGATCGCGGTGGCCCGCTCGAGGTCCCGGGGGAAGACGAGGACCCGTGGGCCGTCGGTGGTGGGTGCGAGGGTGGCCCGCACGCCAGCGGCGACGAGACGAGAGCGTTCGGCCTCGGCCTCGATGAAGGTGGCCGGCGCCGCGACCGTGACGAGCATCCCGTACTCGTCCTCCGCGCCCGCCGTCGGCGGCCTCGCCACCACCGACGAGCCGTGCGAGAACGCCCAGCGCAGCAGCAGGGCGAGCACGACGATCACCAGCAGCGCCATGAACGGCGCCACGAGCAGCGTGAAGAACGACCCGGAGGCTCCCACCTGACCCCCCGGTTCGGCCAGGGTCGCCTCCGGGGAGGCCGTCAGCGCTGCCACCGCTCCCGGGACCATCGGGCCATCGTCCACCCGATCAGAAGAGCCGGCTCGACGGGTCGTCGATGCCCCGCAGCGCCTCGTAGTCCAGGACGAGGGTGGCGATGCCCCGGTCGTGGGCCAGCACGCGCGCCTGGGGCCGGATCTCCTGGGCGGCGAGCACGCCGGTGACCGGGGCGAGGAGGGGATCGCGGTTGAGCAGCTCGAGGTAGCGGGTCAGCTGCTCGACGCCGTCGATCTCGGCGCGCCGCTTGACCTCCACGGCCACGGTGGCGCCGTCCCCGTCGCGCGCGAGCAGGTCCACGGGCCCGATCGCCGTCGGGTACTCCCGGCGCACGAGGCGGTGGCCCGGGCCCAGGGTCTCGATGTGCTCGGCGAGCAGCGCCTGCAGGTGGGCCTCGACGCCGTCCTTCATCAGCCCCGGGTCGACGCCCAGCGGGTGGGTGGTGTCGAGGACGACCTCCTCGATGGCCACGACCAGGGTCTCGCCGGCCTTGTTGGTCACCGTCCACGTCATCGCGTCCGCGGTCTCCTCCTCGACGAGGCGGCACGGCGGCGACATCCAGTTGAGCGGCTTGTACGAGCCGCCGTCGGCGTGGACGAGCACGGAGCCGTCCGCCTTCACCACGAGCAGCCGCAGCGCGGAGGGCAGGTGGGACGTCAGGCGGCCGGCGTAGTCGACGGAGCATCGGGCGATGAGCAGGCGCACGGGCGAGCAGCCTAGGCGGGCCCCACACTGGTCCGGTGCCCCGCTCCCACCGCCGCGACCCCCGCGGGGGCTCTGCCGCGCGGCGCGGGCGATCGGGTCACGGCGCGCCGCGGGCCCGGGCCACCGGCGCCGAGGGCGGGACGGACCTGTCGTGGGTCCTCGGCGGCCACCACCGCCGCGAGGAGTGGCCGGACGGGGAGTGGAACGTCCGCGAGATCGGCCCGGGCCGCTCCGGCAAGTCCTACCGCTGCCCCGGCTGCGACCAGGTGCTCACCCCCGGGACCCCGCACGTCGTGGCCTGGCCGACCGAGCACCTCTTCGGCGCCGAGCAGGCCGCGGGGGAGCGGCGCCACTGGCACCGCTCCTGCTGGGCCGCGCGGGGGCGACGGCGCCCTCGGTAGCCTTCCGCGCGTGGAGATCCGATCGTCGACGTCCCTGCCCGCGCGCCGCGAGGACATCGAGCTGACCACCGCCGACGGTGAGGTGCTCGTCGGGGAGCTGGCGCTGCCGGAGGGCTCCGAACCGCTGGCGACGGCGATCTGCCTCCACCCGCTGCCCACCGAGGGTGGCTCGATGGACAGCCACGTCTTCCGCAAGGCCGCCTGGCGGCTGCCCGCCCTCGCCGGCATCGCGGTCCTGCGCTTCAACACCCGCGGCACCACCAGCGAGCGCGGCACCTCGAGCGGCACCTTCGACGGCGGGGACGCCGAGCGCTACGACGTCGCCGCGGCGATCGAGCTCGCGGAGTTCCACGGCCTGCCGCACCGCTGGCTGGTGGGGTGGTCCTTCGGCACCGACCTGGCGCTCACCCACGGTCTCGACCCGTCCGTCGAGGGCGCCGTGCTGCTCAGCCCGCCGCTGCGCTGGTCGCCACGCGCCGCGCTCCAGGCGTGGACGGAGTCGGGGAAGCCGGTGCGCGCGCTGATCCCCGAGCACGACGACTTCCTGCGCCCCGACGCCGCCGTGGGCGCCTTCGCGGCGCTGAGCCAGTGCCAGGTGGTCCCCGTCGAGGGGGCGAAGCACCTCTGGGTGGGGGAGACCCAGGTGCGTCGGGCCCTCGACGAGATCGCCGAGACGCTGGTGCCCGGCAGCAGCCCGCTGGCCCGCGAGTGGGTGGAGGCCCGCTCCGACGGTTGAGCGGGGTGCCGGTGGCCTCCTACAGTGACGGCGTGCTCGTCGCCGTCTCCGTCGCCCCCACGACCGCCGCGATCGCCCGCCCCGGAGGTGATCCACGGGCCGGCAGCCCCGACGACGCCGCGCAGGAGTCCTCGGTGGCGCTCGCCGTGGCCGACGCCGTGCGCGTGGTCCGCGAGTCCGGGCTGCCGCACCGCACCGACGCGATGTTCACGACCATCGAGGGATCGTGGGACGAGTGCATGGACGTCGTGCGCCGGGCCTGCGACGCCGTCGCCCGCCACGGGGACCGCGTCTCCCTGGTGCTGAAGGCGGACCTGCGCACCACCCCGGGCCGGACCAGCGGCGAGCTCGACGGCAAGGTCGAGCGCCTCGAGGCCGCTCTCGAGCGCGTCGAGGGCGAGCCGGGGCGGGGCCAGTGAGCGCGCAGCAGGCGTCCCCGGCGACGCAGGACGGCTCCGGAGCGCAGGTGCGCCCCCAGGGCCGCCGGCGGGGGCTGCTGGTCGTCGGGCTCGTGCTCGCCGTCCTGGGCGCGCTGGCCCTGGCCGCGGGGATCACCGCGGCGACGGCGTTCCCGGTCGCCAGCACCGCGACGTCGACGGGCGCGCTCGGTGGCTCGCGCGCCGTGGTCACGGCGCCCGGCCTCCTGGAGGTCCGTGAGGGGACGGCGAGCGTCGAGGTGACCGGCTCCGGCGAGGTGACGGTGGCGACGGTGCGGGCCGTGGACCTGCAGGGCTGGCTGGAGGCCGACCCGCCCGTCGAGGCGGCGACGATCGGCGGCGTGGGCCCCGAGGGCGAGACCCTCGTGGTCGACGGCGTGGAGGCTGCGGCCTCGACCGAGGTGCCCGAGGCCGCGAGCAGCGACCTGTGGCTCGACGCCCGGACCGGCGAGGGAGCGGTGACCCTGGAGGTCCCCCGCGACGAGCAGCCCGTCCAGGTGGTCGCGATCGCTCCGGGGACCGGCCTGGAGGAGCTGTCGGTGACGTGGCCCAGCGAGGCGACCAACCCGTGGGCCCTGCCCCTGCTCGTCGGCGGCGGCGCGGCCCTGCTGGTCGGCGTGGTGCTCATGGTCCTGGGGCGTCGGCGCAGCTCGGGCACCGCGCCCGTGCCGCCCGTGCCGGCCGGTGGGAGCGCCGCTTCGTCCGCGGGCTCGGCGGGTCCCTCAGCGGGTCCCTCGGCGCCGGGCCGTACCGCGCGGCGGCTCGCGGCGCTCCCGGTGCTCGGGGCGCTGACCCTGGCAGGTTGCAGCTCTCCGGAGCCGCTGACCCTCCAGCCCCGCGAGGAGACCGGTCCGGCGCCGGTGCTCACCGACGCCCAGGTCGCGCGCGTCCTGGACGGCGAGGGAGGCGTGGTCCCCGTCGTCGAGGAGGCCGACGCGCAGCTCGACGCGGAGCTCGCCGGCCAGCGGCTGGCCGGCGCACCCCTGGACGCCCGCGGTGCGGCGTACCGCGCGGCGGCCTCCGTGCGGGGGGCCGACGGCGGCGACCCGCAGGCCGAACCGCCGGTGCGCCCGCTCGGCGGTGAGCTGCTCGTCACCGCCGTGCCCGAGGCGGGCGACTGGCCGCGGTACGCCGTGGTCGTCACGAGACCGGAGGTCCCGGAGCCTGCGGAGGCCGAGGAGGCGCCGCAGAACCCGGAGACGCCGGAGGGCGAGCCGGAGGCGGCCCCGGAGACGCCGGGAGCCGGTCAGCAGCCTGACGCGCAGGCGCCGGAGGCCGAGCCGGAGCCTGACGCCGAGGTCGAGAGCGCGGAGGGAGAGGGCGACGTCGCCCCGGCCGCCGAGCCGGTGCCGATCCTCGAGGTGCTCCAGCAGACCACCGCGCGCGAGGACTACAAGGTCGTCGCCCGGTCCAACCTCCTCCCCGGCGCCTCGTTCCCGGCGCTGGTGGCCGAGGGCGGCACCGTCGAGCCCGTCCCGCTCGACGCCGACGACCTCGTCTCACCGCCCGCGCAGGTCGTGGCCGACCTCGCGGACGTCCTGACCGCCGGGCCGGGCTCCCCGCACGCCGCGGGCTTCGCGGACAGCCCCTTCAGCAACACCGTCCTCACCGAGCAGGTCCAGCAGGAGGAGGCGAGCGGGAGGTTCGTGGACTACGCCGCGGCGCACACCCCGCGCGAGGGGCAGACCTGGGCGCTGCGCACGGACGACGGCGGCGCCGTCGTCATCGCCGTCATCGACGGCGTGCAGTCCCTCGTGCCCAACGCCCAGGGCTCGACGCTCACGCTGACCCCCACGCTGGCGGCGATCGCCGGGGCGCCGACCGCGTCGTCGCAGGAGCTCACCACCGCCGAGACCGTGGTCGTGACGATCCCTCCCGCCGCGCAGGGATCGGGTGAGGGAGCGGGGGAGCGCGCCCTGGAGCTCGTCGGGGGTGAGCGCGACGTCACCGCCGTGAACCTGGGCTGAGGGGCTGGGAGAGGATGCGGGCATGAGCCAAGGACCCACCGGACCCCGCCTCAACCTCCGAGGCGCCGTCGACCTCTCGGGCATGTCCCGCCGGCCCGCGCCCGGCGCCGCAGCCACGGCGACGGGCCCCGGGGCCCCGTCGCCGACCGGCGCGTCGTCGCCGCGCGAGCAGGGCACGTCTCCCTTCGTCGTCGAGGTCAGCGACGCGACGTTCAACGACGTCGTCCAGCTCTCGGCCACCGTGCCGGTGGTCATCGCGCTCACGTCCTCTGCCGCCGACCCCACGGGCCGGGCGTCGGCCGTGCTCGTCGAGCTGGCCGGGGAGGGCGCCGGACGCTGGCTGCTCGGCGTCGTCGACGTCGACACCTCACCGCAGGTCGCCGGGGCCTTCCAGGTGCAGTCGGTGCCCACCGTCGTGGCGGTGGTCAAGGGCCAGCCGGTGCCCCTGTTCACCGGTGAGCAGCCGCGCGAGCAGGTGGTGCCCGTCCTCGACGCGCTCCTGGCGATGGCCGCCCAGAACGGCGTGAGCGGACAGCTGGCGGACCCGGGGGAGGCCGGTGGCGCCGACGAGGAGCCCGCGGTCCCCCCGCTGGAGGCCGAGGCGCTCGCCGCCCTGGAGCGCGGGGACACCGACGCGGCGATGGACGCCTACCGGCAGGCCCTGGCCGCTGACCCGCAGGACGCGGCCGCCCTCACCGGGGTGGCCCGCGTGCGGCTGCTGCAGCGCCTCGCCGGGGCCGACCTCGCCGCGGTGCGCGCGGCGGCCGCCGCCGGTCCGGACGACGTGGACGCCGCGCTCGCGGTGGCCGACGTGGACGTCGCCGGCGGGCACCTCGCCGACGCGTTCGCCCGCCTCGTGGAGGTGCTTCGCCGTACCTCCGGTGAGGACCGCGACCGGGTGCGCACGCGCCTGCTGGAGCTGTTCGACGTCGCCGGTCCGGACGCCCCCGAGGTCGTCGCGGGTCGCCGGGCGATGACGACGGCGCTGTTCTGAGCCCCGCGCTGTCCTGAGCCGAAGGGCCCCGCACCCGTGAGGGTGCGGGACCCTTCCGTGCTCGGCCGCTCAGTCCTCGTCGCGCACGAGGAACACCGCGCCGAGCGGCGGGACGCGCAGCGTCGCGTGGGCCGGCTGGCCGGTGTGCTCGCCCTCGTGGGCCTCGACCGCGCCGTTGACC